>DATEIG010000482.1:0-5972 GCA_035279185.1 Mycobacterium sp. | reverse complement strand
GATAAGTCGTTGGCCGCCTTGATGACTGCGTCGCGACCGTCCATCACGACGTCCTCGCGATGTGAGATGAGGTTGATGCACGTGGGTGGCGATGGCGACCTGCGCTTGACGGGCACGGCGAGGCCGAACGTGTTCGGCTCGATCTCGCCGTGGGTGATGACCCAGCCCCGTTTCCGGGTTTGCGGGACGAGGTCGCGCTCGCCCGGCCGCGGCGGCATGCTCGCCAGTAGCGCGATACCCGCGGCGCCGCGCTCCAGCGGATAGCGGCTGCCCTCGTGGAACGACAGCTGGTAGAAGACGTTCGTCGGAACGATCACCGCGACGGCGACCTGTTGCTCGCCCTCGGCGACCAGCAGCGACACCGTGGTGCCGAGGTCATCGGCCAGCGTGCGCAACGTGGGTACGCTCAGCTGCCGGACGTTGTTGTCGAAGGACGCCCCGAGCACGGCGAGCGCGGACGCCGACCGGTATCTGCCGTCTTCCCCCTTGGCCACGAATCGGTACTGCGCCAGCGTGGTGAGCAGGCGATACGCAATCGTCCGGTGCACGCCGATGTCGTCGGCGACCTGCTGGGCGGTCAATCCGTTCGGCGCGGCGGCGACCAGTTGCAGCGCGGCCAGGCCGCGAGCGAGCGTCTGTGACCCGGGCGCACCGTTGAGACCGGTGTCCGCGGTGCTGGCCTTCGGCATCGCGCCTCCTTGACAGACGGAAATCCGAGAGTGATGCTCTGACTATAGTGCACGCGCATGTGCGATAAATGAGCAGACCGCTTACAAGTTACGAGAATCAGCTTCTCGTCGTCAAGAGAGGTGACAGGTGTCGGAGCACGAAAGCGTCTGGAGCGATCTGCAGGGCGTTGCGTTCTCGCAGGGCTACCTCGACGCCGACGGCGTACGCACCCGCTACCTCCACGCGGGCGATACCGACAAGCCCGCACTCGTCTTCCTGCACGGTTCCGGCGGCCACGCCGAGGCCTACGTCCGCAACCTCGAGGCCCACGCCGAGCACTTCTCCACCTGGTCGATCGACATGCTCGGGCACGGCTACACCGACAAACCCGGCCACCCGCTCGAAATCGACCACTACGTCTCGCATCTGGTGTCGGTCTTCGACGCCATCGGTGCCGAGCGCGTGCACCTGAGCGGGGAGTCGCTCGGCGGATGGGTGGCGTCGCGCGCCGCCATCGACCATCCCGACCGGATCGACCGGTTGGTGCTCAACACCGCGGGCGGTTCGCAGGCCGACCCGGAGGTGATGAAGCGCATCATCTCGTTGTCGATGGCAGCTGTCGAAGCGCCCACATGGGAAACGGTGCAGGCCAGGATCAAATGGCTGATGGCGGACAAGACCAAGGACTACGACGACATCGTCGCCAGCAGACAGCGCATCTACCGTCAGCCCGGCTTCGTCAACGCGATGCGCGACATCATGGCGCTGCAGGATCCGGAGATCCGGGCCCGTAACCTGCTCGGCGCCAGCGACTATGGTGCCATCGCCGCGCCCACGCTCGTCGTCTGGACAAGCGACGACCCGACCGCCGACGTCACGGAGGGCCAGCGGATCGCATCGATGATTCCCGGGGCCCGGTTCGAGGTGATGCCCGGCTGCGGGCACTGGCCGCAGTACGAGGACCCCAAGACCTTCAACCGGCTTCACGTGGACTTCCTGCTGGGGCGCTGACCATGACAGAGAATTTCGACGTCGTCATCGTCGGGGGCGGCCCCGTCGGCCTCACTCTCGCCAACATCCTTGGCCCACAGGGTGTTCAGACCCTCGTCGTCGACGAGCGCGACAGCCTCATCGACTACCCGCGGGGTGTCGGACTCGACGACGAGGCGCTGCGCACCTTCCAGTCGATCGGCCTGGTCGAGCAGGTCCTGCCGCACACCGTGCCCAACCAGATCCTTCGGTTCTTTGACGCGAAACGCAAACTACTCGCCGAGATGGCCCCGCCCGACGCGCGATTCGGCTGGCCCAAGCGCAACGGCTTCGTCCAGCCGATGGTCGACGCCGAACTGCTCGCCGGACTCGACCGCTTCGACAACGTCGGCGTGCGGTGGGGTCACCGGATGGTGAACTGCACCGAGGCGGCCGACGGCGTCACCGTCGAGTTCGCCGACGGCCGCGCGGCCGTGTCTGCCCGCTACGTCGTCGGCTGCGACGGCGGTAGAAGCGCGACGCGGCGTCTGATGGGAGTGTCGTTCGACGGCACGACATCGTCGACGCGCTGGTTGGTCGTCGACTGCGCGAACGACCCCCTGGGACACCCGAACAGCGAAGTGGGCGCCGACCCTGCGCGGCCCTATGTGTCGATCTCGATCGCCCACGGTATCCGCCGCTTCGAGTTCATGATTCACGCCGACGAGTCCGACGAGGAGGCCGACAGCCCCGAGTTCGTTCGGCGCATGCTCGCGCAGATGGTTCCCCACCCGGAGCGGGTCGACATCATCCGCCACCGCGTCTACACCCATCACTCACGGATCGCGGACGCATTCCGCAAAGGCCGCCTGATGATCGCGGGCGACGCGGCGCATCTGATGCCGGTGTGGCAGGGCCAGGGATACAACAGCGGGATCCGCGACGCCGCCAACCTCGGCTGGAAACTGGCCGCGGTCATCAAGGGGCAGGCCGAGGATTCCCTGCTGGACACCTACGACACCGAACGACGCAAACACGCCAGGGCGATGATCGACCTCTCCACGCTGGTCGGACGCGTCATCTCGCCGACAAACCGACGGCTGGCCGCGCTGCGCGACAGGGTGATTCACGGAGCATCGCTGGTTCCGACCCTCAAGCGGTACATCCTCGAGATGCGGTTCAAACCGATGCCCCGTTACGAGCAGGGCGCCGTCCACCACAGCGAGCCCCGGACGGAGAACTCCCCGACGGGCACCCTGTTCATCCAGCCGCGGGTGGACACCCGCGATGCGCAGAACGTCATGCTCGACGAAGTTCTCGGCACCGGTTTCGCCGTGTTGTGCTGGAGCAACAACCCACGGGCACTGTTGGGCGAGCAGGCCTTCGGTCGGTGGAAGGCGTTGGGGGCCACATTCGTTGCGGCCCGGCCCATGACGCAACTGCGCTGGACCGGACACGACGACCCGGACGTCGTCATCGTCGGCGACCGCACCGGGGCGCTCAAGGCGTGGTTCGACACCTTCACCGATTCGGTGCTGTTCCTGCGCCCCGATCGCTGCATCGCCGGCGCGTGCATTGCGCAGCGGGCTCCCGAGTTGAGCGCCGCGCTGTTCACGGCCCTCCATCTGACCGAGGGAGGAGGTAGGAATGCCACTGAGCCTGTGCTGTATGTCCCACAGCCCACTGCTGAATCTTCCGGGACCGTCGCCGGAACTCCTTGAGGCCATCGACAACGCGCTCGCCGACGCGCGGGAATTCGTTCGCGCCTTCAATCCCGAACTCGTCGTGATCTTCTCGCCGGACCACTACAACGGCGTCTTCTACCGGATGATGCCGCCGTTCTGCATCAGCACGAAGGCCACCGGTGTCGGCGATTACGGGACGCAGGAGGGTCCGCTGGACGTCCCCTCAGACCTCGCGACGGCGCTGGCGGAAGCGGTGCTCGCAGCCGACGTGGACGTCGCGATCTCAGCGGCCATGGATGTCGACCACGGAACGGTGCAGCCGCTGCAGACGCTGTTCGGCGACGCGGCTGCCATCCCGGTCATCCCCGTCTTCATCAACTCCGTCGCCACTCCGCTTGGCCCCATTCGTCGTTCACGAGCGCTGGGCACAGCCGTCGGCAACTATCTCCGCTCGCTCGACAAGCGGGTTCTCGTCATCGGCTCCGGTGGACTGTCCCACGACCCGCCCGTCCCGACGCTCTCGACGGCGCCGCCCGCCGCGATGGGCCGCATCGTGTTGGGCGAGCCGATGTCACCCGAACAGCGCCAAGCGCGTCAGGCCGCGGTGATCGAGGCGGCGGACAATTTTGCACACGGCCAGAGCCCGCTGGCACCGCTCAACCCGGATTGGGATCACCGCTTCCTCGACATCGTCGACAGCGGGCATCTTTCGGACGTCGACGGCTGGTCAGTGTCGTGGATGGCGCACGAAGGGGGCAACTCCGCGCACGAAGTACGCACATGGGTTGCCGCATTCGCCGCGCTCGCCGCACAAGGTCCGTACGTGACCGAGAACCGCTTCTACCGCGCGGCTCCGGAGTTGATCGCTGGATTCGCGGTCCGGACGGCGGTACCCGCGTCGTGACCGCAGGCGATTTCGACACGACCGTCGACGTGCTCGTCGTCGGGTCCGGCGGCGGCGGAATGACGGCCGCACTCACCGCCAATGCGGCCGGACTCGATGCGCTCGTCGTCGAGAAGTCGACCCACTTCGGCGGATCGACAGCACTGTCGGGCGGCGGCATCTGGGTGCCAGGCGCGCCGTCGCAGCGCAAAGAGGGCTACGTGCCCGACCCCGACGGGGTCTTCCAGTACCTGAAGACGATCACCGACGGCCTCGTCAGCGACGCCCGACTGCGTCAGTACGTGGACTCCGCACCGAAGATGATGGAGTTCCTCGAAAGCCGCAGCCGATGGCTCGATTTCGTCTGGAAGCCCGGCTACGCCGACTACTACCCGGAGCTGCCCGGCGGCTCGGAACTCGGCAGCACCATCAATGTGCCCGCCATCGACCTGCGCACGCTCGGCGACGAAGAGCAGAACCTGTTGCAGCCGCTCGCTCTGGCGCCGAAGGGTATCTGGTTCGCTCCCAAGGACCTTCGGCTGTTCTATCAGGTGCGGCAGAACTGGCGCGGCAAGGCGGTGCTGTTCAAGCTGATCTGGCGGATGTTCCGCGCCCGGGTGTTCGGGGACCGGATGGCCGCGATCGGACAGTCGCTCGCCGCGCGCCTGCGGCTGGCGATGAAGGAACACGATGTCCCGCTGTGGCTCGACTCGCCGATGACGGAGCTGATCACCGATGTCGACGGCGCGGTGGTGGGTGCGGTCGTCGAACGCGACGGACGTCAGTTCCGTATCGGTGCCCGCGGCGGCGTCGTTCTGGCGGCGGGCGGCTTCGACCACGACATGGAATGGCGTAGGCAGCACCTGCCGGTGCTTGAAAAGGATTGGAGTTTCGGCAATCCGGCGTCCATGGGCGACGGAATTCGGGCGGGGGAGAAGGTCGGCGGTTCGACGGAGCTGCTCGACGAGGCGTGGTGGTTTCCAGCCATGTGCTGGCCCGACGGGCGTCTGCAGTTCATGCTGAACGAGCGGATGATGCCCGCGCAGTTCGTGGTCAACGGCGACGGAAACCGCTTCATCAACGAGGCGGCGCCCTACATGGACTTCGCGCACGCGATGATCGACGGACAGAACACAGGCGTCGCACACATTCCGTGCTGGCTGATCACCGACATCAGGTCGTTTCATCGCTATGTGGTCGGTGGACACCTGCCGATTCCGAAGGTGCCGTTCGCGCCGGTGCCCACCGGCTGGAAGGTGCCCGCGGCATGGCTGGAGTCGGGAATCGTCAAGCAGGCGAACAGCTTCAGCGAGCTCGCCGCTGAGATCGGAGTGCCGCAGGAGGCCCTGCGACAGACCGCGGACCGCTTCAATGAACTGGCCCGCAAGGGACACGACGACGACTTCAACCGAGGCGACTCGAAGTACGACAACTACTACGGCGACCCCACGCTGCCGAACCCCAATCTGTACCCGCTGGGCAAGCCGCCCTATCTGGCCTTCCAGATCATCCTCGGTGACCTGGGCACCTCAGGTGGTCTGCGGACCGACGAATTCGCGCGGGTTCTGCGTTCCGATGACACGGCGGTGGAGGGGCTCTACGCGGTGGGCAACACCTCGGCCGCCGTCATGGGCCGCAGCTACGCCGGCGCGGGAGCGACGATCGGACCCGCCATGACGTTCGGCTACGTCGCGGCCAAGCACATCGAAAACCAGCTGCCGGAAAGCGATGGCAGTACGACCGATTCGACATTCGATCCGCATCGA
>DATEIG010000481.1:0-17808 GCA_035279185.1 Mycobacterium sp. | reverse complement strand
CCCTGTCCGACTGATCAACCGTCCGCCTGATCAACCCCCGCAGTCGGTGCAGATCATCTCGCCGTTCTTCTCGCTGGCCAGCCGGCTGCGGTGCTGGACCAGGAAGCAGCTCGAGCAGGTGAACTCGTCGGCCTGCTTCGGGATCACGCGCACGGACAACTCTTCGCCGGACAGATCGGCGCCCGGCAGCTCGAAGTTTTCGGCGGATTCTGACTCGTCGACGTCCACTACGGCGGACTGCGCTTCGTTACGCCGGGCCTTGAGTTCCTCGAGCGAATCCTCGGATACGTCGTCGGTCTCGGTGCGCCGTGGGGCGTCGTAGTCGGTAGCCATCGTCTTGTCCCCTCCGTGAACCTTGCGACAGAGCTTTGTACCAGCGTCGAACGCATCCGCCAAACGATTCGTGCCCAGATTCGGAGATCCGTAAGTGTGATTTACATCACAACGGCTTGCTGACCCCGCGCGATAGGTGGCAGTGCGGGTCTTAGAGTGCACATGTGGTCGCTCAAATCACAGAAGGCACAGCCTTCGACAAGCACGGCAGGCCATTCCGCCGCCGCAACTTCGTGCCCGGGATCGCCATGTTCGCCGTGCTCGCGGTGGCGTCACTGGTCATCTGGGTGATCGCCCTCAATCAACCCGCCGATGTGACGGAGGCCGCGGCGTGCAACCCGCCTGCCGACAACACCACGAGCGACCCGACGCAGTCCAAGCTGGGCGAGCAGGTGACGCGAGCGTCCATGACGGAGGTCGGGCCTGCCAATCTGGCCGACACGAAGATCAGGGTGCTCAACGCCAGCGGGCAGGGTGGCCAGGCGGCAGAGGTGGCCGGACAGTTGCGCGACCTCGGCTTCGCCGAGCCGACGGCCGAGAACGACCCGCTGTACGCGAACAACCGGTTGTCGTGTCAGGGCCAGATCCGGTTCGGGCCAAGCGGACGCGCGGCCGCCGCGGCGGTCTGGCTCGTGGCACCGTGCGTGGAGCTCTTCCAGGACCAGCGTCCGGACAACACCGTCGACCTCGCGATCGGCAGCGACTTCACCGAGTTGACGCGCAGCGACGACACCGAGGCCGTGCTGTCCAGCTTGCGGCCGGAGGCCACCGCACCGCCGGATCCGTCGTTGATCTCCAAGATCCACAGCACGGCCTGCTGAGCGGATCACGCTGCGCCGACGGCTCTTTGGCGATCAGCCGCCGCCGGCGCGCGCCAGCGCGTCGACCAACGCGTCGCTGACGCCAGGTGCCGCCGCGACAACCAACCCTTTGCCGTCCCCCGCGCCCCCCATCGGAGGCACCCGGACGAGCGCGCCCGCCTCGGCAGCGATCAGGGCACCCGCCGCCCAGTCCCATGCGTTGAGTTCGTCCTCGAAGTAGGCGTCGAGTTGTCCTGCGGCGACCAGGCAGAGGTCCAGTGCCGCCGAACCGAGGCGCCGGATGTCACGGATCTCAGGCAGCAGAGCCGAGAGCACGGCGGCCTGCCGTCGGCGCAGTTGCGGGTTGTAGGCAAATCCGGTGCCGACCAACGACATTGACAGCTGGTCGACCGTGCTTGCGCGCAGCGGCACGGTCGTGGACGCGCGACGCAGAAGCGCGCCGCGGCCGCGGGCCGCCGAGTACACCGCGCCGTCGACGACGTTTGCGACCGCGCCCGCGACTGACTGCCCGTCGACCTGGACGGCCACCGAGACCGCATATGCCGGCAGTCCGTAGACGAAGTTCACCGTGCCGTCGATGGGGTCGACCACCCAGGTCGCGCGTCCCGCCGACTCGTCGGAACGGCCACCGCCCTCCTCGCCGAGGACGTGTTCGCCCGGCCGCAGTTCGGCGAGCCGATCACGCAGCAGCCGTTCGGTTTCGGTGTCGACGATCGTCACGGGATCGGTCGGTGTGCTCTTGGCGCGCACCGCTTCTCCGCTCGATTCGCGTTGCGGTCCGCCGCTGAACACCTCACCGCGGCGGCGCCGGACGAAGTCGGCGGCCTCGGTCGCCAACCGCTCGGCGACGGAGCGGAGTTCGATCGGGTCGAGGTCGAGGTTTTCCACCCACTCATCGCAGCACAAATTGTCCGTGACGGATGAGGCAGCACCCCCACCAAAGCAGTGCCGAGCCACTAATGTGTGGGCACATGACCGCGACCGATTCGCCCGCAGCAGATCCCGCCACCAACGGAGGCACGCAACGCCGGGGTCTGGGCGTCGACGTGGGCGGAAGCGGCGTCAAGGGCGGCATCGTCGACCTCGACACCGGCCAGCTGATCGGCGAGCGCTTCAAGATCCTGACGCCCCAGCCGGCCACCCCGGAAGCGGTCAGCAAGACCGTCGCCGATGTGGTGCGCCATTTCGAGTGGACCGACAGGGTCGGCGTCACCTATCCGGGGGTGGTCACCGACGGCGTCGTGCGCACCGCCGCCAACGTCGACAAGGGCTGGATCGGCTGCAACGCCAGCGAGATCATCAGCAAGGAACTCGGCGGTCAGCGGGTGACAGTGCTCAACGACGCCGATGCCGCCGGTCTGGCCGAGGAGAGCTTCGGGGCAGGTCGCGACAACACCGGCGTCATCGTGCTGCTGACGTTCGGCACGGGCATCGGCTCGGCTGTGATCCACAACGGCGTGCTTCTGCCCAACACCGAGTTCGGCCACCTCGAGGTCGGCGGCAAGGAGGCCGAGCACCGCGCGGCGTCGTCGATCAAGGAGGCCAAGGAGTGGAGCTATGAGCGCTGGTGCAAAGAGGTCACCAGAGTGCTCGTGGTCATCGAGAACGCCATCTGGCCCGATCTGTTCATCGCCGGGGGCGGGATCAGCCGCAAGGCCGACAAGTGGATCCCGCTGCTGAAGAACCGCACGCCGGTGGTGGCCGCGACCTTGCAGAACACCGCCGGGATCGTCGGGGCGGCGATGGCCTCGGACGTCGACGTCACCGCTACTGCCAAGTAGGCACGCCGACGGTGGTGGAGTCACGGCTCGCCGAGGTGGCGATTTTGCCGCTCGACGCGGCGTTATCCCACACTGTCGTTACAATGGTCGACGGCGGCCGCGACGAAGAAAGCGGCGAGTATCCCCCGCAGATATCAACGCCACATTCGACATAGCAGACGCTTTTCGATGGTGCATGCCCAACGGCCATCGAAATCCTCATGACCGAAAGGGTGACGTGGCAGCGACAAAGGCAAGCCCGGCAGCCACAAAGCCGGCGAAGCGCACCGCTACCAAGACCCCAGCCAAGAAGGCCGCGGCAGCCAAGACGACCAACGGGTCGGCTCCCGCCAAGCGAGCCACCAAGGCGGCCGCGAGCACGACGAAGACCGACAAGCCCGCCGCCAAGACCAAGCCGGTCAAGGCCGCCAAGGCGACACGCGCGAAGGCGGACGGACCCGCGCCGCGCAGCCGCGCCAAGAAGGCGACCTCGGCTGAGCCGACGACCGCCAAGGCCGACGGCGCCGAAGACGACGACCTCGAAACCACCGACGAACTCGAGGGCGAACCCGAGGAGCTGGTCGACGAGGACCTCGAGCTCGACGAGCTCGACGACGACTCCGACGACTCGGACGACTCCGATGAGGAAGCCGCCGACGACGCGGCGGACGACGAGGACGGGGAGGCCGCAGGCGACGTCAAGCCCGCCGCGAAGGCCAAGGCCGGGACCGCCACGGAGGCCCCCGCGGCTGAGGACGACGAGATCGCCGAGCCCAGCGAGAAGGACAAGGCCTCCGGCGACTTCGTCTGGGACGAAGAGGAATCCGAGGCGCTGAGGCAGGCCCGCAAGGATGCCGAGCTGACTGCTTCCGCGGACTCGGTGCGCGCTTACCTCAAGCAGATCGGCAAGGTCGCGCTGCTGAACGCCGAGGAAGAAGTCGAGCTGGCCAAGCGCATCGAGGCGGGCCTGTACGCGACGCAGCTGATGAGCGAACTCGCCGACAAGGGCGAGAAGCTGCCCGCGGCGCAGCGTCGGGACATGGCATGGATCTGCCGCGACGGCGATCGCGCGAAGAACCATCTGCTCGAGGCCAACCTGCGCCTCGTCGTCTCGCTGGCCAAGCGCTACACCGGCCGCGGCATGGCCTTCCTCGACCTCATTCAGGAAGGCAACCTCGGCCTGATCCGCGCGGTCGAGAAGTTCGACTACACAAAGGGTTACAAGTTCTCGACGTACGCCACGTGGTGGATCCGGCAGGCGATCACCCGCGCGATGGCCGACCAGGCCCGCACCATCCGCATCCCGGTGCACATGGTCGAGGTCATCAACAAGCTCGGCCGCATCCAGCGTGAGCTGCTTCAGGACCTCGGCCGCGAGCCGACGCCCGAAGAGCTGGCCAAGGAGATGGACATCACGCCGGAGAAGGTGCTGGAGATCCAGCAGTACGCGCGAGAGCCGATCTCGCTCGACCAGACGATCGGCGACGAAGGCGACTCGCAGTTGGGCGATTTCATCGAGGACAGCGAAGCCGTCGTCGCGGTCGACGCGGTGAGCTTCACGCTGCTGCAGGATCAGCTGCAGTCGGTTCTCGAGACGCTGTCCGAGCGCGAGGCGGGCGTGGTGCGACTGCGGTTCGGTCTCACCGACGGCCAGCCGCGCACGCTCGACGAGATCGGCCAGGTGTACGGCGTCACTCGCGAGCGCATTCGACAGATCGAGAGCAAGACGATGTCGAAGTTGCGTCACCCCAGCCGTTCTCAGGTGCTGCGCGACTACCTCGACTAGTCGCTGCGGCTCGCCTCGTGCGACACCATCGGGTAATGGGCCACGCATTCGGGGTCCTGGCACGCCGAGATGATCAACGGTTCGACCCCGCCGCGCCAGAAGTCGAGCGACACCTCGACCTCATCGGCCGGGCCGCCGCACAGCGGACAGCCGGATGACCAACCCCTGAAGAACTGCAGCACAGCGCCCTCCCCTATCGAGGGCAATGTTCCCTTCGCTGCGGCGCTGTGAACCCGATTCGACGAAAACGTCAGAAACGCGTTGCTTCTGCGCGGGTCAGCATGCCCCCGGGAAGTTCAGATCGAACGGGTCGGGAATGCAGGGCCCCTGCGGCCCGGCCGCAGCTTCCTCCGGCGCGGGGGCGGCGGCCTCCTCGGGCGCCGGTGCCGCGACCTCCTGGGGAACTTGCTGGGGGGCGGGCCCCACCGGCTCGGGCACGTTGGCCGGCGGCGGTGCTGCCGGCTTGGGAATGCACTTCATCGGACCCATGCTGTCCCAGGTCCCGCCGTCGCCGCCCTTCCACGTGACGGTGCCGTGTGCCCGGTCGTCGGGGCCTACCTCGCCCTTGAAGTTCAGTGCCGGATATTCGCGGTTGGCGCCTTCTCGGGTCACGGTCAGCTTGATGGAGGTCCCGTTGATGTCCCCGATCACCGTCCCCGGCATGTCGCCGCCCTCGGGGTAGTCGGTGAAAGCCCTGGTGTCGACATGCGTGCCGCCCGCGATGGTCTCGAAGGTGGTTGTCGTGCCGATACCCGCCTGGTGGAGACTGACCGTGCCGCCGGGGAACTGGTAGCCGTTGCAGTCGGCGGGTGCGGCGTCGGCCGCAGGCGGGATGATCAGGAGTCCGATGGTGGCTGCCGTCGCTGCGCCGCCGAGGACTCTCTTGCCGTTCGAGGAAGACATGCGCCGGAGGTTAACAGCGCAAACCCGGGCAAGATATCGGGTGATTCCCTAGCTTTGAGCGTTCGCGTGCGGGTCGACGACCGTGAAGGTGACTCGCTTGACCAGGGTTTCGCCCGCAGGCAGGCAGCTGGTGGCTTGATCGGCGGAGAATCCGTCGCAGTGCGGCGCCGTCAGTTTCCACGTCACCTCGGCGGTGTGCGTGCCGACCGGCAGCGGGTCAAGTGACCCGAGACCGACCGTGTTGACGGCTTGCTGGCCGGGCGCGGACGGGAGTTGGCCCGTCCAGAGCTTGTTGTCGCCGGGGAACGACCGGTTGGCCTGGTAGGCCGAACCCGCGTCGACGGTGTATTCGACGCTTTGCAGCTTGCCCCGGTAGTCGTCGAGGGGGGTGGCGTAGTCCGTCGAAAAGCCGGACGGCTTCTGCTCGTACTTCGATGCGACGATCCACGGGATCGACACCGCCCACCTCTGCCCGACGGGGATTTCGGTGCAGTTCGAACTGATGACAGCAACCGAGTACCCGTATTGCTGTTTCAAGGTCAGGCCGTTCGGCGACGCGCAGGGCTCGCCTGCGGGCCATTTCGCTGCGGCCTGCGGGCTCATCACGAGCGCGGCGATGGACAGGCCCACCGTTGACAGCAGCACTGGCCACAGACGGATGCGCGCGCGTTCGGACATCGTCGTCCTCCCCCAAAGCCCCGACCCTGGATCTCGACAGTGGACCTAGCCAACTCCCAGCGAATCTCCAAGTCAACAATTGACGAGCTCGTCGATTATCCGAGCTAACTCGCGTGGCCGTGTCGCCATGGCCAGGTGACCTGCGGTCAGGCTCCGATGTTCGACGTCGGTTCCGAGGTTGGCGGCCATCCGCCGGGCCACTGGCAGCGGCACACCCACGTCGTCGGTCAGGCTGATGTAGGTCACCGGTGTGTCGCGCGGATAACCGTGCAGACGGGCATTCCAGAGCAGCGGTGACTCGGGCACGAACTGGCGCCACACGCCCTGCCACTGCTCGTCGGTCATGTCGTTGGCAAAGAAGAACTTGGCCCGCTCCTCGGTCGCCGCTTGAGGCCGCGTCGTCGGCAGGTCATCGCCGAACATGACATCGGCGGCACTCTGTCCCACCGCGGGAATCAGCGCTCCGAGGTAGACAAGACGGCTGACCCGTTCCCCGTACCGCGCCGCCACCTCGGTGACGACGACCCCGCCGAGCGAGTGCCCGACGAGCACGAAGCGGTCGAAGCCCGCGTCGTCAGAGCTTTCGACGACAGCCTCCACACAATCGTCGAGGGTCACGTGCACGATGTCCGCGGGGCGACCTCCTCGACCCGGCAGGTCCACGGCGACCGCAGGCGCACGCAGATGGTCGAGCACCGGCTGCCAGCAATCCGAGGACAGATTCGAGCCATGGACGAGCGCGACGCCGGCGGTGGTCACGCCGGCGCCTCAGCGCCTACCGCTTTGGCCTGACTTTGTATGTCGCGGGCCATGATTCGCGGGTTTCGTCGCCGGACAGCGGGATGCCCTTGCTCCCGATCCTGATGTCGTAGGCCTCCTTGCCCTTTCCGACCTCGCGGTTGACCGCTTCGGTGGCGGCGTACATCAGCTGGTCGATCTCGGCTTCGGCGAACGTGACGAACGACGTCTTGCGTTCCTCGTCGTCGCTCGGACCCATCTTTTCGGGCAGCACGCGCGACGCCAGGGCGGCGAGGCCGAGCAGAGTGAAGGGGATGACCCAGTAGCAGAGGAACGACAGCGGTGTCTTGGTGTCGAGGATGGTGGCGTCGCCGTAGACGATCGGCGGGATCGCCGACGACACCGTCATACCGGCGAACGCCCCGATCCAGATCCACGTGAGCAGGTCGGTGATTCGCTTGAACGTGTCGCTCGCGATCACCTCGTCAGGCTGGTCGACCTCGGCGAACTCGCGCACGAACGGGCGGCCGGTCACCATCCCGGTGAGCGCCACCAGGAAGATGCCCGCGTTGCTCAGCGGCTGCATCCAGCGCTCCATGAACGACTGGCTGAGGGTGAACGTCAGGATGGCCAGCACGACAAACGTTCCGATGGCACCGATTTCGAGGGTGCGTCCCGGTGTGCCCTTGACACGACCGATCACGAACGACGCCACCGCGACCGCGAGAGCAACCAGCACCGCGGCCTCGAAGGGAACGTTGCCGACCAGAACCCAATAGACGATCCAAGGCGCGAAGCCCACCAGAATGCTCACGGTGGGTCAGTGTATGTAGTCCGCTCCACGAGCACGACAGTCCGCACTAACTTTGTAACGTGACCGCTCGCCGCAACGTGTCCTCTGATTCCGAGTTCGAAGCCGAGGTCGGCTACTCGCGCGCCGTTCGCGTGGGACCGCACGTGGTGGTCTCGGGAACGACGGCGCCGGGGGACACCGCAGCCGACCAAGCGCGGAACGCGTTGCTGCGCATCGAGACCGCGCTCGCCGAGGCCGGCGCCTCGCTGTCGGACGTCGTGCGAACCCGGATGTTCGTCACCGAAATCTCGCGCTGGCGGGAGATCGGCGCCGTCCACGCCGAGGCGTTCGGCGACATTCGTCCCGCCACCACGATGGTCGAGGTCGCCGCGCTGATATCGCCGGAACTCATGGTGGAGATCGAGGCCGACGCCTACGTCAGCGGCGAAAAAGAACCGTCCGGCCCCGGCTGATACGCGGTGACTCTGGTCACAGCCGCGACCGGCAGCGGACCGTACAGATGCGGGAACAGCATCGCCTCCGGATCGGACGGCACGCCCGGCTCCCACCGCACCGGGGCGGTCAACCGGGCGGGATCGATAGAGAGCAACAGCAGATCCGTTCGGCCCGCGTAGAGCCGGTTGGCCGGAAGATGTACCTGCTCAGGAGCCGAAAGGTGGACGAAGCCGACCTCGTCGAGGGAGCCGGGGCGGTGCTCCCCGCGATCCTCGGCGATCCGCCATTCGTCGGAGGCACAGATGTGGACGAGCATCTCCCCAGCCTGCCCCGCCCGCAACTTCGCCGAGCGTGAAAAACGACACACCCGTGTACGCCTTGGGAACAACGCTGAAACCTCATACGTCTGAGAGAGTGGACTTGCGTGAAACCGGGTATTAACCGGTCGCACCACGAGCAGAGACGGAGGAGCCATGAACGCAACTCTGACCAGTCCCGAACTGACCCGGGCTGATCGCTGCGACCGCTGCGGCGCCGCTGCTCGCGTACGAGCAAAGCTGCCGTCCGGCGCAGAACTGTTGTTTTGTCAGCATCACGCCAACGAGCACGAAGCCAAGCTGATCGAATTGGCAGCCGTCCTCGAAGTCAGCCCGGCTGACACGGTCGACGCCTGACATACCGGTCATACCGGCTGCACACATCGGCACTCCGTCAGGAATGCTGGTCTGGTCATGACTGACCAGACTTCGGTGAAGCCGTCCAAGCACCACATTTGGCAGATCACGAAACGGACGCTGTCCAAGAGCTGGGACGACTCGATCTTCTCGGAGTCCGCGCAAGCGGCCTTCTGGTGCGCGCTCTCATTGCCGCCGCTGCTGCTGGGCATGCTCGGCAGCCTGGCCTACATCGCGCCGCTGTTCGGTCCTGAGACGCTGCCGGTCATCGAAGAGCAGTTGATCAACACGGCGAGCCACTTCTTCTCCCAGAACGTGGTGACCGAGATCATCGAACCGACCGTGCGCGACATCGTCAGGGGCGCCCGCGGCGAGGTGGTGTCGATCGGATTCGTCATCTCACTGTGGGCGGGCTCGTCGGCAGTCTCGGCGTTCGTCGACTCCATCACCGAGGCGCACGACCAGACGCCACTGAGACACCCTGTGCGCCAACGGTTCTTCGCGCTCGGCCTGTACGTGGTGATGTTGGTCATGGCGATCGCCACCGCGCCACTGGTGGCGTTGGGGCCGCTGAAGATCGGCGAGCACATCCCGGAGAGTTGGGACAACGTCCTGCGCTACGGCTACTACCCGGCGCTCATCCTGGCCCTGGTGGTGTCGGTGACCTTCCTGTACCGGGTGTCGCTGCCCAAACCGCTGCCGTCGCATCGACTGGTCCTCGGCGCGGTGCTGGCCACCGTGGTTTTCCTGATCACCACGGTCGGACTCCGCATCTACCTGACCTACATCACCAGCACCGGCTACACCTACGGCGCGCTGGCCACGCCGATCGCCTTCCTTCTGTTCGCGTTCTTCCTCGGTTTCGCGATCATGATCGGCGCCGAACTGAACGCCGCCATTCAAGAGGAATGGCCCGCGCCGGACACGCACGCGAAGCGATTCCGCGCGCGGCTGGGAGGAAAGGCAGTCGAACCGATCGAATCGCTCAACGGCAGGTCGGCGCCGTCACGAGAGGCGTCCGCGACCGCGGCGCCGACAGGCGACGGCGCTACTTCTTGAGCTGTTCGTAGATTCGCTTGCAGTCGGGGCACACCGGCGATCCGGGCTTGGCCGACTTCGTGACAGGAAACACCTCACCGCACAGCGCGACGACGTGCGTGCCCATGACCGCGCTCTCGGCGATCTTGTCCTTCTTCACGTAGTGGAAGAACTTGGGGGTGTCACTGTCAGTCCCGTCGTCGACCCGTTCGTCGGTGTCGGTGCGCTCGATGGTCTGGGTTTGCATGGGTTCATTGTGCCTGGCAAGACATCGGTAATAAACCGGCCGGTTTCCCGGCCCGTCAGTGTGGAACAGTGGAGGTATGAAACACGGCCAAGAGCTGGGTTTCGACGACGACGGTCGACCGGTGCTCATCACCCGTGCAGCCCCCGCCTACGAGGAGCAGCACCGAGCGCGCGTGCGTAAGTACCTGTCGATCATGGCGTTCCGCATCCCGGCGCTGATCCTCGCGGCGGTCGCCTACGGCATATGGGAGAACGGCCTCATATCGCTGGCGATACTCGTGGCGTCGATTCCGTTGCCGTGGATCGCCGTACTCATCGCCAACGACCGCCCACCCCGCCGCGCCGAAGAACCGCGCCGCTACGAGTCGGCGCGACGTATCCCGCTGTTTCCGACCGCCGAGCGCCCGGCGCTGGAGCAGCGATCCCCGCGGGCGCCGCAACCCGGGGATGACGATCCGCCCGGCGACGTTCCTTCCTGAGCGGGCTCTCGTCGTATTCTCAGACGATTCTCAGGCCGTCGAGCCAAAACCGCTGATCAACGCGTGTGAACCCATCGGTTCGTGGGAACTCTTCGTACCTCACGGGCGTTGTAGAGATTGACAGTTCGAGCCGAGCAGGAGGCCCTGATGGCAAATGCCACATTAAGCCGCGTTGACCACGATCTGGATGCTCAGAGTCCAGCCGCTGATCTCGTGCGCGTGTACCTGAACGGCATTGGCAAAACGGCTTTGCTCAACGCCGCTGACGAGGTCGAGTTGGCAAAGCGCATCGAGGCAGGGCTTTACGCCCAGCATCTGCTCGCGACCCGTAAGCGCTTGGGCGAGAACCGCAAACGCGATCTTGCGGCCGTCGTGCGCGACGGCGAGGCGGCCCGGCGCCATCTGCTCGAGGCCAACCTGCGCCTCGTGGTGTCGTTGGCGAAGCGCTACACCGGCCGTGGCATGCCACTGCTCGACCTCATCCAGGAAGGCAACCTCGGCCTGATCCGCGCGATGGAGAAGTTCGACTACACCAAGGGATTCAAGTTCTCGACCTACGCGACGTGGTGGATCCGCCAGGCGATCACCCGCGGCATGGCCGACCAGAGCCGCACCATCCGGCTGCCCGTCCACCTCGTGGAGCAGGTGAACAAGCTGGCCCGGATCAAGCGGGAGATGCACCAGAACCTGGGTCGTGAGGCCACCGACGAGGAGCTGTCCGAGGAGTCGGGCATCCCGGTCGAGAAGATCAACGATCTGCTCGAGCACAGCCGCGACCCGGTGAGCCTGGACATGCCCGTCGGCAGCGACGAGGAAGCCCCGCTGGGCGACTTCATCGAGGACGCCGAGGCGATGTCGGCCGAGAACGCCGTCATCTCCGAGTTGCTGCACACTGACATCCGCCACGTGCTCGCCACGCTCGACGAGCGTGAGCAACAGGTCATCCGGCTGCGGTTCGGCCTCGACGACGGCCAGCCGCGCACGCTCGACCAGATCGGCAAGCTCTTCGGGCTGTCCCGTGAGCGCGTCCGTCAGATCGAGCGCGAAGTGATGGCCAAACTGCGCAACGGCGAACGCGCCGACCGGTTGCGCTCCTACGCCAGCTGACGACCCCTCACAGAAGGCCCGCCGGTGTGAGCCGGCGGGCCTTTCTGGCTGCGCCACACGCCTACGACGGAGAAGACGTATCCGCGCAGCTAGACCGGTAGACTCACTTGCGACGAAGGGCTGCCTATGAACGATTTGGTAGATACCACCGAGATGTATCTGCGCACCATCTACGACCTCGAGGAAGAGGGCGTGGTGCCGTTGCGCGCGCGCATCGCCGAGCGTCTCGAGCAGAGCGGACCCACTGTGAGCCAGACGGTCTCGCGGATGGAGCGCGACGGCCTGCTGCACGTCGCGGGCGACCGGCACCTGGAACTGACCGACAAGGGCCGCGGGTTGGCCATCGCCGTGATGCGCAAGCACCGGCTGGCCGAACGGCTGCTGGTCGACGTGATCGGGCTGCCGTGGGAGGAAGTGCACGCCGAGGCCTGTCGCTGGGAACACGTGATGAGCGAGGACGTCGAGCGCCGCCTGGTGCAGGTGCTCGACAACCCGACCATCTCGCCGTTCGGGAATCCGATCCCCGGCCTGTCCGAGCTTGGTGTCGGCGACTCACTCGACGCCGACGACCGCAACCTGGTGCGCCTGACCGAGCTGCCCGCCGGTTTCCCCGTCGCCGTGGTGGTTCGTCAACTGACCGAGCACGTCCAGGGTGACGTCAACCTCATCGCCCGCCTCAAGGACGCCGGTGTGGTCCCGAACGCGCGCGTGACCGTCGAGCCGGGCCCCAACGGTGGCGTCATGATCGTGATCCCGGGCCATGAGCAGGTCGAGCTGCCCCATGAGATGGCCCACGCCGTGAAGGTCGAGAAGGTCTGAAGCGGCTCAGCCGCAACACAAATCAGACGGCACGCCGGCCGAAGTCGCGTGGCTCGGGCAGCGTGATCCCCAGCCTCTTGGCGAGCCGGTAGCCGGTCGCGGCCAGATCGCGGATCTGCTCGGGTCGCATTCCCGATTGCAGAGCCGTGTCCAGCATGCCCGCCATCCTGTGGGTGGGATCGCCGCGCAGCGCCGCCTCGAGCGACACTCCGGCCAGCGGACCGTCCCCGCGCGCATAGGCGGAGAACGCCAACAACACCAAGGCCTCGACCCGCCACGGTTCGGGAAGCGTGCGGGCCAGCGCCGCCCACAGCGCCTCGGCCTGCGCCGCCCCGTCGCCCACGGCGAGCGCGTAGAACACATCGCGGACCTGCGGGTCGGTCAGCGCGTGTGCCAGCCTGACCGTCTCCTCGCGCGACAGCCGCTCTCCCGCTGCCGCCCTCTCCCCCGCCAGCATCGCGTCTGCGACGTCGCGCCGTGCGTCGGTGTCGCCGTCGTGGTCGCCGATGAACCCGGCAAGCGCCTCGACGGCGGCGGCATCGCCGACCTCGATGACGTTCTGAAGGTCTTCCCGCCGCGCGTAGAGCCGCCTTCCGTCGAGCACCGCCGCCATCGCCAGCGGCGATGCCGCCGGATCGTCCACGGTGCCCCAACCGCCGTCCCTGCTGTGCCAGCGGCCATCAGGGCCGACGGTGTCCACGACATGGAAGTCGGTCAGCTCGATCCCATGACGGGCCAGACCCTCCGACAGCGCGTCGCTCAACGCCAGATACTCGTCGTTGCACAGTCGGCAGCCCGCACCGGCCTCGTCGACGACCACCGCGACGGCCGCGTCCGGTCGTGCGGCCGCAGCGACATCGGCGAGATGACCGATGGTTTCGGTGAGTTCGGGCGCCAGATCCACGCGCATGACGCACCCCAGCTCCCCGCGATCGATGGTGACCAGGACGAGCGATTTCTCGGGCACGAAGCCCAGCACGGCGGGAAGCGCGGCGATCAGAGCGCCGGGTCGATTGAGTCGGAAGTCGGAGTGCGATGTCGTCATGCCCTGACCCTTGTCGCGGTATCCGACCCGTCGGCCTGCGATCCGGCATTCGGCCCGGCTGCTGTGGATGAATGCGCAACTGGGTATGACCGGGCTAACGCGGGAGGTTCTGACGTACCTTCAGCACCGCGGCGGTGAACACCGTGTCCAGCGCCTGGGTGTCCGGGGAGCCGCCGGCGCCGCTCTCCCGCACGGAGGCCGTCACCTGAACGTCTCCGACGAGCGCGACCAACGTCACCATGCGCACCGCCGGCTCCCGCGCGGACTTCGTGGTCACAGTCTGATCGACGGCGTAGCTGTCATCGGCGTCGATCGGCGGCGCGGGCGGAAGTCTGACCGTCACCAACGACACCTGGCCGCCCTCCTCGGCCGACGTCGTCGTGAACGACGCGCATTCCGCGAGCTGGCTCACCCTGGCGCGCAGAGACGGCACGGGACGAATGACCGTGACCGTGAGCTTGGCACCGCTCGCCTCGTCGGTACCCTGCACCGCGGCTTTCTGGTCCGCCAGCACGGGCAGCGGTGCGCACTGCGGCGGCGTCACATCGAATCCCTCTGTGACACCGTCGGTTTCGCCGATCACCCGGTCGACTTCCTTCGGCGGCACGACCGCGGCCGGAAAGCGGTCGGGGAATCGGGTGGGTTCGATCAGCAGGTCGGCGATCGGGACGGGGCGGCTGGGACGCACCTGCGTGTCGCCGGGTTGTGCGGTACCGCTCACCACACGGGCGCACGCGCCGACGAGCGCCGCCGCCAGTACGACACAGCAGACGACAGGCAGCCGAGACCGGCGCAGAACCGTGACCACCATTGTCGCCATCGTCTCATCGGCCGGTCCCGCCCGCATACAGACGCGCGGAAGACCGGAAACGGCGGATGCGAACGCAGGTGTTCACGCGCTGTTGCCCCGGTCGGCATGCGAGATCGCGGCAAACGGCGTACACCTTCACATATGGCTTCGGTGCTGGAGTACGACCTCGTCGTCATCGGTTCGGGTCCCGGCGGGCAGAAGGCCGCCATCGCGGCGGCCAAGCTCGGCAAGTCCGTCGCGGTCGTCGAACGCGGCAGGATGCTCGGTGGCGTCTGCGTCAACACCGGAACCATCCCATCCAAGACACTGCGCGAAGCGGTCGTGTACCTGACCGGTATGAGCCAGCGTGAGTTGTACGGCGCCAGCTACCGGGTCAAGGAGAAGATCACGCCGGCCGATCTGCTGGCACGCACCACTCACGTCATCACCAAGGAGCAGGACGTGGTGCGCAGCCAGTTGATGCGCAACCGGGTCGACCTGCTGACCGGCCACGGGCGCTTCCTCGACGCCCACACGGTGTGCGTCGACGACCAAGCTCGGGGCGAAAGGACAACTGTCCGAGGCGATTACATCGTGATCGCGACCGGCACCAAGCCGGCGCGTCCTGCCGGTGTCGAGTTCGACGAGAACAGGGTGCTCGACTCCGACGGGATCCTGGACCTCAAACACCTTCCCCAGTCGATGGTGGTGGTCGGCGCAGGCGTGATCGGCATCGAATACGCGTCGATGTTCGCCGCGCTCGGGACGAAGGTCACCGTTGTCGAAAAGCGCGACAGCATGCTGGATTTCTGTGATCCCGAAGTCGTCGAGGCGCTGAAGTTCCACCTGCGCGACCTGGCGGTGACCTTCCGTTTCGGCGAGGAGGTGACGGCCGTCGACGTCGGCGCCGCGGGCACGGTGACCACGCTGGCCAGCGGGAAGCAGATCCCCGCCGAGACCGTCATGTACTCGGCGGGCCGTCAGGGTCAGACCGAGCACCTCGACGCGGAGAAGGCGGGGTTGGAGATCGACGGCCGCGGACGGATATTCGTCGACGACCAGTTCCAGACCAAGGTCGACCACATCTACGCCGTCGGCGACGTGATCGGCTTTCCCGCGCTCGCGGCGACCTCGATGGACCAGGGCAGGCTTGCGGCCTATCACGCATTCGGCGAGCCCGCGAAGGGCATGACCGAGCTGCAGCCCATCGGCATCTACTCCATCCCCGAGGTCTCCTATGTGGGCGCGACGGAAGTCGACCTCACCCGCGACTCGATCCCCTACGAGGTCGGGGTGTCCCGCTACCGCGAGCTGGCGCGCGGGCAGATCGCGGGCGACTCCTACGGCATGTTGAAGCTGCTGGTCTCCACCGAGGACCTGAGGCTGCTCGGCGTCCACATCTTCGGGTCGAACGCCACCGAGCTGGTGCACATCGGCCAGGCCGTGATGGGCTGCGGCGGCACCGTCGAGTATCTGGTCGACGCGGTCTTCAACTATCCGACGTTCTCGGAGGCCTACAAGGTGGCCGCGCTGGACGTGATGAACAAACTCCGCGCGCTCAGCCAGTTCCGCGCGTAGTCCACTCAGCAGTCGTCGTCGAACACCGCCGGCGCCGCGTCAGCAGGTCCGCCGTCTTCCGCGCGGGACTTCAACGCGACGACCCCGTCGTCGAACGGCGGTGAGTACGAGACGCTTTCGTCGCAACCGCCGCCGTCGAGCCCGCCGACCAGGCCGGTGATGGTCGCGCCGATCGTCCACGGCGAACCGCTGGTCCCGTCGATCAGCCCCCCGCACGGAAGCGCCGGGAACCCGCCCTCCGCCGACTCCGTCGCGGCCGTACAACCGATCGGCCCGCCGCCCACACCGAGGCCGTATCCGGTGACCGTGACTTCCGTGCCCGATTTCGGCGCGGCACCGATCGTGAGCCCGCCACCGGCGACCGCCTCGACGGTGCCACCGCTGTCGCGGGAAACCCGCAGAACCGCGAAATCCGCCAACGGATCCTGGTTCTGCACCCACCGCGGGTCGAGATAGGCCGCGTCGACGTGCCAGATGTCGGCCGGGTCCGCGGTGTCGGAAAAGCCTGCCACGAACGTGGTGTCGACGTCCTGGGCGACACAGTGCGCGGCCGTGAGGATCAAGTCGCCGTCCTTCGAGTCGAGGACTGCCGCGGTGCAGGTGTGCAGTTCGCCCGCACCGAGGAACAGCGCGCCGATCCTCGGGTCCGGCGGCACCGGCGCCGCCGCGTTCGTCGTCGTCGTCGACGGCGGTGGAGGTGGAGGCGAGGGAACATGGGATTCGGGTGACGGCGCGGATGCCCGGCAGCCGGCTGTCACCGCCAGCAGCCCGGCCACCAGCACCGCAGACACCCGCATGACAGTCGATCTTGCCCGATCGTGACGTCCGGGCGTCGGTGCGCGTGGACGTCGCAGCGCCCGACCGGGCAAATGAGACACTGGACGCAGCGGTGTTCGAGAGGAGGTGAGCCCCATCAGCGAAGAGCACGACGAGTCCGACCAGCGCTACCAACCCGACCAGAGCGGGATGTACGAGCTGGAGTTCCCCGCTCCTGAGCTGTCGTCCCCCGACGGGCGCGGGCCGGTGCTGATCCATGCGCTGGAGGGGTTCTCCGACGCCGGGCACGCCATCAAGCTGTCCGCACAGCACCTGAAGAACGCGCTCGACACCGAACTGGTCGCGTCGTTCGCCATCGACGAGCTGCTGGACTACCGCTCGCGACGGCCGCTCATGACCTTTCGGACGGACCACTTCACCCATTACGAGGAACCCGAGCTGAGTCTGTATGCCCTTCGCGACAGCGTCGGCACCCCCTTCCTCCTGCTCGCGGGCATGGAGCCCGACCTCCGCTGGGAGCGCTTCATCACCGCCGTGCGGCTGCTGGCGCAACGGCTCGGAGTACGTCAGACGATCGGCCTCGGCACCATTCCGATGGCGGTGCCGCACACCCGCCCGATCACGCTCACCGCGCACGCCAGCAGGAAAGAACTGATCGAGGGACATACGCCGTGGGTCGGCGAGGTGCAGGTGCCCGGCAGCGTGTCGAACCTGTTGGAGTACCGGATGGCCCAGCACGGACACGACGCGGTCGGCTTCACTGTGCACGTGCCGCACTACCTGGCCCAGACCGACTACCCGGCTGCCGCCGAGGCTCTTCTCACCCAGGTGGCCAAGTCGGGCTCACTGCAACTCCCCCTCGCCGCGCTGGCCGAGGCCGCAGCCGAGGTGGCGGCCAAGGTCGAGGAACAGGTGGGTTCGAGCGCGGAGGTCGCTCAAGTGGTGGAGGCCCTCGAGCGCCAGTACGATGCCTTCATCGCAGCCCAG
>DATEIG010000480.1:0-3463 GCA_035279185.1 Mycobacterium sp. | reverse complement strand
CGCGCCTCCTCCGCCTCCACCTCTGCCTGGCGGAGCGCCGCCACCTCCGCCGCCACCCCGGCCCGGCCCGCCTCCGGCGCCGCCGATGCCGTCGGCGCCCACCGCCGTGGAGGCTCCCCCCGCCAAGAAGCGGCGCGGCAGGGGGTTCCTCAACAAGCAGTCGATCATCCTGATTGCGGTCATCATCGTCGCCCTCATCGCAGGCGGCTTGGCAGGCGCTGAGCTCTACGCGCGACACCGCGCCGACGCCGTCCTCGTCGACGTCGCGGAATGCGTTGTGCAGGACGGTGTCACGATCTCCTACGGCGTGAACCCGCCGTTCCTGTGGCAGCACATCACCGGGCACTACACGAACATCACCGTCACCACTGCCGGACGCAACGTCCAGGAAGCCGACGGGATGACCGCCGACGTGACCGTGTCCGACGTGCGACTGCGTGAAACCGATGACTCCAAAGGCACAATCGGGTCACTGACCGCCACGCTGGACTGGAAGTCGGCAGGTATCAAGGAGACGCTCGCGGACAACCTGCCCGGCGTCGGAAGCCTCATCACCGGAGTGCGCACCGACCCCGCGGCGGGCACGCTCGTGGTCGATGCCGGTGACAACAGCGTCACTGCCAAACCCGTGGTCACCGATGGCGATCTCAACCTCGAGGTCCTCGACGTCACGGGTCCGCTGCCGAAGGACGGTGTGCAGACAGCGCTCAACGACCTGACCAAGAAACTCAACGACAACTATCCGCTGGGGATCCACGCCGACAGCGTCGAAGTCACCGACACCGGCGTCGTCGGCACGTTCTCCAGCCAGGACGCGTCGATCCCGAAAGAGGATGACAATCCCTGCTTCGCGCGGCTCTAGTTCGTCTACCGGGCGATGAGGCGGAAGACGGGAATGGTGCGACCGACCGCCGCGGTCTTCTCGAGGTAGTCGCTCCACCCGGCGTAGACCCCTTCGGCCAGCTTGTACAGACGGTCGTGTTCGTCGGGGTCGGTGACCTCGGTCGCGATGAAGGGTTCGTCGCCGAACTCGCACTGCGGGTTGGCTTTCAGGTTGTAGTACCACTGCGGGTGCTTGTCGCCGCCGTAGTTCGACGCGGTCAGGATCGGGTCACGTCCGTCGTGAAAATAGGTCAGCTGATGCTCGCGTCGCTGACCGGTCCTGGCGCCGGTGGTGACCAACGGCGCGGTCGACATCCCGCCCACGATCCATGGGTATCGGCCGCCGGTGGCGCGGAACAGCCACGGGTCGATGCGGGAGAAGACATGACGGGCCGTGAACTGCCCCACCGGCGAACGGCTGAAGGTCTCCATCGCCGTATACCAACGGCTGTGCTTCTTGTGGGGGTCCACGTAGTGCAGCGGCATGGCCGGACCCTAGCGCGGGGTCAGCGGCCGAAGACGCGAAAAAACAATTCAGCGGTTCGGAAAAGCGCTGCCCGCCACGACCTGGATGTGCAACGGCAAGACGATGCGTTCGTCGTGGTCCTCGAGGCGGACGGTGTAGGAATGCAGCCCGCCGCCGGGTTCGATCGGCAGCGCTATCGGGGGCGTCACCATGAACGCGATACGGCTGGGGACGGTGAAGTACGACGATCTCGCCGGCGTCCACTGTTGCCCTGACGGTCCTGCGGCATCGATGTGCAGGCCGAACTGCTTACCCCGATCCTGCCTGCTGACCTCGCAGAAGATCACGCAGCGTGTTGCGAACGCCGTCGATCCGTCCGCCACCGTCGTCGACGTCCAACACCCACCGGTCACGTTGAGCATGTCGTCGACCACTTCGGCGTGGTTGGCAAAGAAGGCATTCGTCAGGCGCATCCCTCGAAAGCTATCGCATCGACTCGCCCGGCATCAGTTAACTAGAGGACGACGGCGATCTCGTCACCCAATCGGTAGCCCTCGTTGAGCGGAAGCGCGTCGCCGCTCCAGAACTTGCCCGGGTCGAACCAGCTGGTGTGCTTCTCCGTCGTGAGCAGGCCCATCTCCTCGTACGTGACGGCGACGGTCTCGGCGCAGTAGGCGGTTTCAAGCCCTACCCGCTCCTGCGCTCTCTTACGCTGCGTCGATTCGCGAACGCGCTTGTCCAAAAACGGGATTCCTCTGGTCCAGTCGCTGGCGCTCGGGACGCGCCCGCGAAACCAGCGTCCGGTGAGCCGGGCTGTGCTGGGGAACGGCGTGCCGTCCATCCTGGCGATCACCCGCAGCACCCGGTCCTCCTGCTCGCGGGTGGCGTAGGGCGTGAGCTGACGCAGCCAGCACCGCTGCCCGTAATTGTTGATCCAGCGCTCGACGGCGGCCTTGGCGTCGTTGAGTTGGACACCGCGATGGTTGGTGCCCGTCCACATGTCCTGCAGCTTGTCGCCGAGTTCGGCATGCCACATCAGCGGCGGCAGGTCGTCGACGGCGACGGTCATGCCGACGTGGTTGACCGGCGCGTTCGTCATCGCCTGGATCGCGCGGTCGGGTCGCGAGCCGCCGCGGAACAGCCAGATGTCCCCGGTGCGGGTCTCGTTGAGGGCGCGCTCGAGGGAGATGGTGTTCGCATTCACAGGCGCAGCTTAGGCACACTGACACCCATGCGGAGCATCTGGAAGTGGGTCGGTATGGCCGGTGTCGCCGGCGTCGTCGCAGGTGGTGCGTTGGTCGCCCGGGATCAACGGCGCCGCAATTCGTACACCCCCGATGACATCCGGTCGCGGCTGCATCAACGGCTGGCCGAGTCGGAGAAGAAGCCTTAGGCGGCCACTGCGTACAACCGGTGCGTGCCCGAGAAGCCTTTCAGCTCGACCTCGCGGCCGTCGTCGAATTCGATGCCGTCCTGGCCGTCGACCGAATCCCGCACCGCTTCGCTGACCAACGTCTCACCGCCGTCGGCCTCGGCGGCCACCCTCGCGGCCATGGCGACGTTCCTGCCGAACAGGTCGTCGCCGCGGCGCACCGACTTGCCCGTGTGGATACCGATCCGGACCCGTATTTCGTTGGGCCGCTTACGAAGCGCGTGCTGCACATCGATGCTGCACCGGACCGCCTGCGTCGGATCGGCGAAGGCCACCATGAACCCGTCGCCCTGGCTCTTGACGACGTGCCCTTTGTGGCTCTGCACATACCGCCGGATCATCTTGTCGTGGCGGCCGATCAGCCGAACCCACGCCCGGTCACCGATGCGCTCGTTCAGCGCCGTCGACTCCTCGATGTCGGAGAACATGATCGCCACTTTGCCGTCGGGCGCCAGCCGGGCCAGATCGGGTCGCTCCACCTCGGCCCAGTCGGCGAGGTCCTCGATCGAGGACCGCACCGCCGCGCCGAAACCCTCCTTGCGGATGATGTTGGCGGTCTGCCAGAGGTTCTTGACGGCCTCGCGCCCGCCGGAGAGCAGCATGTTGCGGGCGTCCACCCGACCGCGCAGCTCCTCGGCCTCGCGGCGGACGCGCGTGAGCTGCACCCACAGCACGGCGAGTGC
>DATEIG010000479.1:0-7445 GCA_035279185.1 Mycobacterium sp. | reverse complement strand
ACCGCTGCCCGAGTCGATCGGAGGCCTCGCGGTCGACCTCGTCGACCCGAGCGGTCTGCCGGTCCGGGTCGTCGCGGGCACGCACGAATTGGCCGGGCTGCCGCCGCAGGAGCCACTCGTCATCAACGTCGGTCACCAGATAGATCGCGCCAACGCAACCCAGCGACCGCCCCGAGTGCCCGCACGAGTCCAGCGGCTGGGCCACGTCGTCCTGCAGACCACCAAATACCGCGAGGCGCTCGACTTCTACCTCCACACTCTCGGCATGATCGTCAGCGACTTCCTCTTCTACCCCGGTCAGCGTGCCCGCGGACCGGTGATGAGCTTCATCCGCTGCGATCGCGGTTCCATCCCCGCCGACCACCACACTCTCGCTCTGGCGTTGGGGCCCAGCAGTCGCTACGTGCACTCGGCATACCAGGTGTGTGATCTCGACGCACTCGCCGCAGGCGGCGAATACCTCACGGACAACGGTTATTTCCGGTCCTGGGGGATCGGCCGCCACATCCAGGGCAGCCAGATCTTCGACTACTGGCGTGACCCGGACGGCTTCCTCGTCGAGCACTTCGCCGACGGTGACATGTTCGACAACACGCTGGAGCCCGGCTGGGCACCGTTCACCGCCTCGGGCCTCGCGCAATGGGGACCGCCGGTCACCAAGGACTTCCTCGGCATCAACCCGGGCGCTCTCCCCCACGAAGCCCTCTCCGTCGTCAACGCACTCCGCACCAACAACGAGTTCACCCTCACCCGCCTGCGCGGCCTCCTGAAAGTAGCCAATTCATGACCACATCCATCCTTCGTACCGCCGACGCCTGGTGGGTCCAGACCGCAACGGGCGCAGCCAAAATCGTGACGACTGCAACCAACACCCGCGAACTGCTCGCCGACCGCGCCGCCATCGAGACCGCGGCGCACAGCAGCGACACGGTGCCCGTCGAAAGTCTCGCGCTCCTGCCGCCGGTCACCGCGCCCTGCCGCGTCGTCGCTCAGATGACGAACTACGCATCGCACGTCTCCGACGCCGGGATGGACCCGAAGTCGATCCCGCTGACCTTCTTTCGCAAGTCGTCCGGGTCGATCAGCGGGCCGCACGACGACATCGTGAAGCCCTCGCACGTCAAGTTCCTGGACTACGAGGTCGAGATCGGCCTCGTGATGGCACGCGAACTCCCCGTCGGTGCCACCGTCACCGAGAACAACCTCGCCGACTACATCGCGGGCCTGGTGGTCACCAACGACGTGTCCGCCCGCGACATCCAGCTCCCCCAAACCCAGTTCTACGAAGCCAAGTCCTACCCCACTTTCACGCCCGTCGGACCTGCGCTGGTCCTGCTGGATGCCGACGAGCTCAAGCGATTCGGCGATCTGCGGCTGCAGCTACGGGTCAACGGCGAGCTGCGGCAGAACATGGTCGTCGAGGGCGACATGATCTACCGTCCGCTGCAGGCGCTGCAGGCACTGACCCGGTTCCAGCACCTCGACGCGGGTGATCTGGTGATGACCGGCACACCGGCCGGCACCGCGCTCAGTGCGCCCGCCAAGCCGATCGAGATCATCGGCAACCTGCTGCCGCCCGCGGTGAAGTGGAAAGCGTTCTTCAAGCGGCAGACGGCGAACACCAAGTATCTGCACGACGGTGACATCGTGGAACTGACGATCGGGACCGATGACGGGGCGATCGATCTGGGCTCGCAGCGCACCGTCGTGAGGTACGGGTGACGCTCACCCGCGTCCCCGTCGCGATCATCGGCGCGGGACCGACGGGCATCACCGCCGCAACGCTGCTGGCGCAATACGGTGTCGATACCCTCGTGCTCGACCGGTGGGGTGACGTCTACCCCCAGCCACGCGCCGTCCATCTGGACGACGAGGTCCACCGCATCATTGCCAGGCTGGGCATCGCCGACGAGTTCGCCGCGATTTCCCGCCCCGCGCAGGGTCTTCGGCTGCTGGACACCACGATGCGGGTGCTGGCCGAGTTCCGCCGCGACACGGCCATCGGCGGCAACGGGTTCCCGCAGGCCAACATGTTCGACCAGCCCGAGCTGGAGGCGCTGCTGCGAACCAACCTCAAGCGGCATTCACATGCCACGCTTCGCGCTGAGGCCGAGGTCACTGCGATCGCCGAGCAGGGCGACGGACGGGTACGGGTCACGTACACCGACCGCACCGACGGGAGCGAGCACGCCGTCGACGCCGACTATGTGCTGGGATGTGACGGGGCGAACAGCATCGTGCGCAGCGCGATCGGCACGCGCATGCGGGACCTGAAGTTCGAGCAGCGGTGGCTGGTTGTCGACGTCGCCACCGAGGTCGAGCTCGACCAGTGGGAGGGTGTGCACCAGGTGTGCGACCCGGTTCGTGCGGGCACATACATGCGGATCGGAGACACCCGCTACCGCTGGGAGTTTCGCCTCCTGCCGGGCGAAACCGCAGAAGATTTCGCACGTTTGAGCGCGCTTCGTCCGCTGATCGCACCATGGACCGCTGACGCAGGCGACGATGAGCTCGAGTTGATTCGCGTCACCGAGTACACGTTCCGCGCGCAGATCGCCGATAGCTGGCGACGCGGCAATGTCTTCCTCCTGGGTGACGCTGCCCACCTGACCCCGCCGTTCATCGGGCAAGGCATGGGTGCAGGGCTTCGCGACGCGATGAACTTGTCATGGAAGCTCGCGGGCGTTCTCGCGGGCGAACTCCCCGACCATGTGCTGGACACCTACGAGCAGGAACGAAAGCCGCACACCCGCGCCTTGATCCGGCTCGCGCTCACCGTCGGCCGGTCGATGACGTCAGGCGGCGACTTCGGCAATGTGATTCGCCGCGTGGCCGTTCCGTGGTTGCACCGTATCCCCGGATTACGCGACAAGGTCGTCGACAGCACAACGCCGGCCCTGCGCCGCTCGACGATGGTTCACCGCTCGCGACGGCAGTGGTCCTCGCTGACCGGAACGCTCTGCCCGAACCCCCTGCTGTCCGACGGTCGTCGCCTCGACGACCGCGTCGGCATCGGATTCACTCTGGTGTCGACGGTGCCCGTCACGGCAGCGCAACGCGAGGCGCTCGAAAGACGCGGGACCTCGATCCACATTGCCGAGACGGGAACGGTTCTCGCTGACTGGCTGCGCGGCGGTCACTCGGCAGCCGCGGTCGTGCGACCGGACCGAACCGTGATGCGAGTAGGCCGGAACATCGACGAGTTATGTTCCTTGACACCCACTTTCACCGTGAAGGCGGCCGGCTGATGATGCGTCTCACCGCACCGAAGGATGTCCCGGTATACCGCGCGAACATCTATACCCCCGGCGCGATCGTCGATCCGTATCCGCACTACGCGCGGATGCGCGAACTGGGTCCGGTGGTGTGGCTGTCGCGGCACCGACTGTACGCACTCCCCCGCTTCGCCGAATGCAAAGCGGTGCTGCGCGACGACGACACGTTCGTCTCAGGCAAAGGCGTGGCGCTGAACCCGATCACCAACCGGATGTCACAAGGCACGACGCTCATCAGCGACGGCGCCGAACACGATCAGCGGCGCAAGCTGGTCGCCCACCGCATGCTGCCGCGTGCTCTTCGGGCGATCAGTGACAACGTCGACCAACTAGCCGCCGACGTCGTCAGCGCCGCCATCGACCGCGGCGAAGTCGACGGTGTCGACGACCTGGCATCGGCGCTGCCGCACGCGGTGGTGCCCGACCTCGTCGGCTGGCCGCGGGACGAACGCGACAACCTGCTGCGTTGGGGGGCAGCCACTTTTGACATCATCGGTCCGCTCAACAGGCAGGCGCTCAAGTCTGCTCCCGCCTCGCTGCAGATGCTGCGGTTCGCCAAACGGGTGGTGCGCAGGCGCAACGTGATCGAGGGCAGCATGACCCACGAGCTGCTCGAAGCCGCGGACGCGGGCAAGCTGTCGCACGCCGAGTGCGCGCCGTTGATGATCGATTACATCGCGCCGTCGCTGGACACCACCATCAGCGCCATCTCCAGCGCGCTGTACCTGTTCGCGACGCACCCCGAACAGTGGCAGATCCTCAAGGACGACCCGTCGCTGGTCAACAACGCCGTCAACGAGGTGGTCCGATTCGAGGCTCCGCTGCGCGCGTTCGCTCGTCACGCGCGGTGTGACACCGACATCGCCGGCGTCGAGATCCCCTCGGGCGCGCGCGTGCTGGTGATGTTCGCATCTGCCAACCGTGACGAATGCGAATGGGACGACCCGGACAGCTTCGACATCCGTCGGGACGCCAACCGCCATCTCGGCTTCGGGCAGGGGGCGCACGCGTGCGCTGGTCAGAGTCTCGCGCGTCTGGAGACGACGGCGATGTTGCGCGCGTTGCTCGATCTCGTGGACCGGATCGAGTTGACGGCGGAGCCGACGTGGGCGCTCAACAACGTCATTCGCCGTCATGAACGTCTGCCGCTGAAACTCATCCCCTGAGCTAACTTTACAAAGCACGCCCAAACTGTCACGCTCACCGAATGGACGACGCCACGGCGCTGCTGGAGATCGAGGCGATCAAGCAGCTCAAGGCCCGCTACTGCCGACTGCTGGACACCAAGAACTGGGGCGCTTGGCGGACATTGTTCAGCGACGATTTTCTCAGCGACACCTCGCAGGCGGGCGGGAAGGTCATCCACGGCGCCGACGAGTTCGTCGCCTTCACCCGCAAAGGGGTGCGCGAGCTGGCCACCGTGCATCAGGTGCACGCACCCGAGATCGAGCTGACGTCGGCCACCACCGCGCGAGGTGTATGGGCGCTCGAAGACGTCGTCCGGCTCGGGCCTGGCGTCAACCTGCGCGGCTACGGTCACTACACCGAAACGTACGAGAAGGTGGACGGCCAGTGGCTCATCACAAGCTCGACACTGACCCGGCTGCGCGAGGACATCTTCAACGGTCTTGTCTCCGTGTATGTCTCGAGTCGTCTGCGCCGGCTCATCGGCAAGGCCGCGAACCGGGTGATGAAGTGACCGAGTCGCCGCTGCTGTACGCGACCAACACCGCGCTCGGCCGGTTCGGCATCGCCAACCTCGTCGACAGCCCCGACCCCTTCGTCAGCTCGATGCCTTGTGCCGACCTGGTCAACCCGGTGACCGGCACGCCGACCTTGGACCTCTCGCAGTTCTGGTCGATCACGCCGCGGGTCTTGTCAACCACTATCGCCGCGCCGACGACGAGTGGACCGTGTCGAGCGAGCTGTCACTGGAACTGACCCCGACCGCGCTGACCTTGATCGGCGAGTATCCCGACGTTCCCGTCGTCGCCACCGGGCGGCCCGTCGGCACCAGGGGCACATCGGCCTTCGGCGTGTGCGAACTCGCCATCGCCGAGGACGTCATCGGCGTCGGCACCGTCAGGTCCGTCTACGTCACGCATCCCGGCGAGTTCCCGCAGGAATTTCCGCCACCCGCGGAGGGCCCGCGTCCCACGGAACTGAGCGAGATCATGGCGCTTCGTCTCGCCGACCAGGACGGGTCGCCGGTCATCTACCAGCAGCCGAATGAGGTGCTGAACAACAGCCTCGCGATTGTTCACGGCGGGGTGGCGGCCGCGGGCCTCGAACTCGCTGCGTGCGCTGCGCTCAACGCCGATGGTCCCGAGCAGGTCCTGAACACCGCGTCATTGCGGGTGAACTTTTTGCGGCAGTTCGTGAGCGGCAGCGAATCGCGTTATGCGGGAACGGCTCTGCGTGTCGGACGACGCAGCGGCGTCGCGGAAGCGCAGGCGGTCGGCGCTGACGGCCAGGTCGCTCTCGTGGGGCGCGTCACCGCGTACCGATGACTCATCCGGCGCTGATGACCGAGCTGCCGAAGCGCTCGATCACCTCGACGGCGTGCGCCAGGCTGTCACCGGGCACTGTCACCTGCACCCACGTGACACCGACCGATGAAAGCTTCTCCAGCGCCGACAAATAGGCGTCGGCGTTGAACTCGTCGTCGGCCGGACTGCCACCGCCGATGTTGGTGAACGTGATGTCGATGTCCGACGGGTCCCGGCCCGCGGCGTCGAGGCGTCGCTTGAGGTCGTCGATACCGTCGGCGAGCCCTTCGACCGACTCGAGTGACGCCGTCCCCGCCGTCTGCGCGAGGATCGCGGGCGCGGGGAACGGGCACCACCCGTCACCGTGTGTGGCCACGCGCTGGCGCGCAGCGGCGGTGTTGCCGCCGATCCAGATCGGCGGGTGCGGCTGGCTCACCGGTCGGGGGTGGGCGGTGATGCCCTTGGCGGAGAAGTGGCGGCCCTCGTACGAGTAGTCGTCGGTCGTCCAGATGCCGCGGATCACCTCGAGTGCTTCCTCCACCAGAGCGGCCCGTTCATCGAAAGCGACACCGAGCGCGGTGAACTCGCGTTTGAGATATCCGACGCCGACGGCGAGGGTGAACCGGCCGTCGGAGAGCATATCCAGAGTTGCGCCCGCCTTCGCCACCACAAACGGGTTGCGGTACGGCAGCACCACGATGTTGGGAATCAGGCGCAGGCGTGTGGTGCGCGCCGCGGCATACCCCATGGCAACGAACGGGTCGACCGCGTCGTGGCCGCCGGCCTCGAGCCACCGATGCGAGGGAGCCGGGTGATCGGTGAAACCGAAGCCGTGGAACCCCGCGGCCTCGGCCGCCGCCGCGACCGCTGCGATGCCGGACCCGGTGACCAGTTCGGGGTTGTACGGGTGGCTGTGCATGGGGTGAGTGAACGTGAATTTCATCAGCCGCCGCCTTACGTGAATTGGCTTCTCCAAACGTGAGAATGTCGTTACCATGTCACTCGTATGACGGTCAACCCCGCGCGGCGGGCGGTTCCCACCGACGGAAGGCTGCAACCCCCGACATGACACGACCCGAGATCGGTGTGTACCTCCCGCAGATGGGCTTCAGCTGGGCCGACGTTCTGCACCGCGCGCTCCGTTGTGAGGAGCTGGGGATCGACTCACTGTGGCTCTACGACCACCTGTACGCACCCGGTGCGCCGGACTATCCGTCGTTGGAGGCGTGGACGCTGGCAACGGCGCTGCTCAGCCGGACGGAGCGCATCCACGTCGGACACATGGTGCTGTGCAACCAGTTTCGCCATCCTGCGGTGCTCGCCAAGATGGCCTCCACTCTCGACCAGATCTCGACGGGCCGACTCCAGCTGGGCATCGGCAGCGGGTCGATCGAGGACGAGCATGCCCGCGTGGGAATGGAATGGGGTACGTTCGCCCAGCGATCCGCGCGGCTCGGTGAAACGCTCGAGATACTGCGGCAGGCGTTCGCCGACGAACGAATCGATTTCGCCGGAGAGCATTTCACCGTGAGCGACATGCCGATCAAACCGGGCCCTGTACAACAGCCGCGTCCACCGATCGTGGTGGGCGGCGTCGGCGAGAAGTACACCCTGCCGTTGGTGGCCCGCTACGCCGACGTGTGGAACGTCCCGACGTATGCACTGGGCGAACTCGACCACA
>DATEIG010000478.1:0-4167 GCA_035279185.1 Mycobacterium sp. | reverse complement strand
GTCGACGCGTACCGGGCGGCAGACGTCAGGGCGTGATGACGGTGCGGCTCACCGGCTCGGCGGCGGCCTGCCTGCTGTAGACGCCGCGCTGCAACGCCGACAGCAGCGCGTCGCGGGTCTCTTCGGGATGGATCAGGTCGTCGAAGCCGAGGTGGCCCGCCGACCGGAACGACGCCTCCACCTCCGCCTTGCGCAGCTTGGCCTCCACGTCCTCTGCCGCGTGCGACGCCTTGCTGAGTGCCGCCGCGCTCATCGCGCCCATCGTGGCACCCGGGTAGGCGAACGTCGCGCTCTGGTTGTCGAATCCCAACAGGGACATCACCATCGAGCCGAAGCCGTACGCCTTGCGCAGTGTGACGTGCAGCTTGAGCGTCGTCGCCGCCGTCTGCGCGGCGAACATCCGCGCGCCGGAGCGCAGCACGCCGCTCTTTTCGGACCGGCTGCCCGGCAACATGCCCGGATTGTCGGCAAGAAACACGAGCGGCAGATGAAACGCGTCGGCGACCATGATGAAATGCGCGGCCTTGTCGGCCGCGTCGGCGTCGATCGAGCCGGCGAGCACCTTCGGCTGATTGGCGACCACGGCGACGGGGTGACCGCCGAGGTGGGCCAGCGCAGTGATGATCGCGGGCCCGAACTTCGGCTGGACCTCGAACCAGTCGGGCCGGTCGAAGACCACGTCGAGCACCGCGCGCATGTCGTACACGCGGCGGTTGGTGCGGGGCACGATGTCGAGCAATTCGGGCGTCGGCCGCGGCGCGCTCGACTCGTCGGCCGTCAGCGGCGACGGATACGACCATGCACTCGGCGGAAAATACGACAGGTAGCGGCGAATGTCGTCGAGAACCGCCTCGTCGTCCTCGGCGAGATTGTGAATCACCCCGCTGGCGAGCGCGACGCCCGGGCCGCCGAGCTCCTCCTTCGAAATCTCCTCGCCCGTGGACTCTTTGACGACCGGCGGTCCCGCGGTGAAGATCGCGCCCTGGCGGCTCATGACGGTGAAGTCGCAGACCGGCGCAACCAGGGCGCCGTGCCCGGCCGACGGGCCGAGCAGCCCGGCAACAGTCGGCACCTTGCCCGAGCATGCCGCCTGCGCGAGCAAGTCGGTCGGGGTGCGGCCGTAGTGCTCGCCGCTGGGCCGGAAGCCGGCGCCCTCGAGCAACATCACCAGCGGTACTTTGTCGCGCAGCGCCAACTCGGCGAGCCGGTAGCGCTTCGCGTTGCCGCCCGGCCCGATGCTGCCCGCGAGCGTCGTGAAGTCCTCGGCGCCGACCATCACCGGCTTGCCGTCGATAACGCCTGAGCCCGCGACGATTCCGTCGGCCGCGATGTCGCCGCCGACAAGCGTGCCGAACTCACGGAACGTGCCCTTGTCGAGCAGGTGGTCCAGTCGCGCGCGGGCGTCGAGTTTGCCCTTGCCGCGGTGCTTGGCCAACCGCTCCTCGCCGCCCATCGACCGCGAACGCTGGCGCCGGAGATCGAGGTCGTCCAGCGTTTCCTTCCAGCCCTGCTCGTTCGTCATGCGTTGACCATACTGAATTGCTTACTGTAGCGTCCACAAGTATGGGTGACCGCGGCGGTCTCAGGGTCGACAGCGCCGTCTCGAGCCAGCTGGCAGATGCCGCGGATACCGCGACCCGGTTGGAGCGACGCGGGTACGACTGCTGTTGGACCGCGGAGATCAACCACGACCCGTTCCTGCCTCTGACGCTCGCCGCGGAGCACACCACCAGCATCGAGCTGGGCACCAGCATCGCGGTGGCGTTCGCGCGCACCCCGATGACCGTCGCGAACGTGGGGTGGGATCTGCAGGCGTATTCGCAGGGCCGGTTCATCCTCGGCCTGGGCTCGCAGATCCAACGCCACATCGAGAACCGCTTCAGCATGCCCTGGAGCAAACCGGTCGCACGCATGCGCGAATTCGTTCTCGCACTTCACGAGATCTGGTCGTGCTGGCAGGACGGCACGAAGCTGTCGTTCGAGGGTGACTTCTACACCCACAAGCTCATGACGCCGATGTTCACGCCCGAGCCTCTGGCGCACCCCTCCCCGAAGGTTTTCGTCGCCGCGGTCGGTGAGGCGATGACCGAGATGTCGGGCGAGGTCGCCGACGGCGTACTGGCACATGCCTTCACGACGAAGCGCTACTTCGAAGAGGTGACGACGCCCGCTCTGCTGCGCGGCTTGCAGCGGTCCGGGCGCACGCGCGACGACTTCCAGGTGTCCTGCCCTGTGTTCGTCGCGACGGGCAACGACGACGCGGACGTCGCCGCCAACGCGGCAGCCACCCGCAAGCAGATCGCGTTCTACGCGTCGACGCCGGCCTACCGCAAGGTCCTCGAACTGCACGGCTGGGGAGATCTGCAGACTGAACTGCACCGCCTCTCGCATGCGGGCGAATGGGATGCGATGGGCTCACTGATCGACGACGAGATCCTCGACGAGTTCGCGGTCGTCGCTCCGATTCACGAGGTCGCGAAAAAGGTCCGCGAGCGGTGCGACGGGCTGATCGACCGCGTCCTGGTCGGCTTCCCCGCGTCGATCGACGAGGCCACTGCCACCGCCGTGGTGCAGGAGATGAAAAGCGCGTGAGCACGCCGATCATCGACGAGGCCGCGCGGGTGTTCGCGACTCCGAAGGCGTATGCCGACGAGCCGAAACTGCATGCGGCACTGACGCATCTGCGTGCCAACGCACCCGTGTCCTGGGTCGACATTCCGGCCTACGAGCCGTTCTGGGCGATCACCAGGCATGCCGACATCATGGACATCGAGCGCGCCAACGACGTGTTCACGAACTACCCGCGCCCGGTGCTCGTGACGGCCGAAGACGACAAGAGGCAGGCGGCGGTCGGCGTCCGCACGCTGATCCACATGGACGACCCCCAGCATCGGGTCGTGCGGGCGATCGGCGCCGACTGGTTCCGGCCGAAGGCGATGCGCGCGTTGAAGGAGCGCGCCGACGAACTCGCCAAGGTCTACGTCGACACGATGGCCGCGATCGGTCCGGAATGCGACTTCGTCTCCGACGTCGCGGTGAACTATCCGCTGTACATGATCATGTCGCTGCTCGGTGTGCCCGAGGCGGACTTCCCGCTGATGCTGCGGCTGACCCAGGAACTGTTCGGCAGCGACGACGACGAGTTCAAGCGCGGCGACGGCGAAGACCAGATGTCGGCGCTACTGGAGATGTTCGAGTACTTCACCGCGCTGACCAGGTCGCGGCGGGAAAGCCCTACGGAGGACTTGGCTTCGGCGATCGCCAACGCGACGATCGACGGCGAGCCGCTGTCCGACATCGACACGATGTCGTATTACGCGATCATCGCCGCCGCGGGGCATGACACCACGAGCGCCACGATTTCCGGTGGCATGCTCGCGCTGATCGAGAATCCCGACGAGCGTCGACGTCTGGCGGGTGACCTCGGCTTGATGGGTCTGGCGACGGAGGAGATGATCCGCTGGGTGACGCCGGTGAAAGCGTTCATGCGGACCGCGAACGAGGACACCGCGGTGCGCGGCGTGCCGATCGCGGCGGGCGACTCGCTTCTGCTGTCCTACGTTTCGGGCAACCGCGACGAGGACGTGTTCACCGATCCTTTCCGGTTCGATGTCTCGCGTGACCCGAACAGGCACATCGCATTCGGCTACGGCGTGCACTTCTGCCTCGGCGCGGCGCTGGCGCGGCTCGAAGTCAGCAGCTTCTTCTCCGAGTTGTTGCCACGGCTCGACGTCGTCGAGCTCTCCGGCGACCCGCAGCACGTGGCGACGACGTTCGTCGGCGGCCTGAAACACCTGCCGATCCGTTACTCGCTGAAATGAGGCTGACGGCCGCCCCGGAGCATCCGAGGCGGCCGTCTCGCCGGGCAGCTTGTCAGAAGGGCAGCGGTATCCAGACCCCGAAGAAGTAGAAACCCCACTGGTTGTAGCCGGGATCCCACACCGGTTGCTCCTGGTAGCCGAAGTAGTCGATCGGCGGCGGGGGAGGACCCCATGCGGGGGGCAGCGGGCCCTCCCACCGCGGCGGCGGTGGCGCACCCCAGCCCCACGGTGGCAGCCCGTCACCCCACGGCGCGCCGTGGAACCGACCGCGCCAGTCGTCGCCGGGTGGACCGCCGGGGCCGCGGAAGTCGCCGGGTGGACCGCCGGGGCCGCGGAAGTCGCCGGG
>DATEIG010000477.1:0-7613 GCA_035279185.1 Mycobacterium sp. | reverse complement strand
TGTGACACAACACAATAGAGTTACGGCGGTAATAGCGACAGGGAAACGCCCGGACCCATCCCGAACCCGGAAGCTAAGCCTGCCAGCGCCGATGATACTACCCACACGGGTGGAAAAGTAGGACACCGCCGAACACACATTTAAGACCTCTGCCCCCCAATTCTGTTGGGGGGCAGAGGCATTCCTACGAGTCTTGGTCGACTGTCCGCCGGCCCCGCATCCGTTCACTCCGGTGAGCGAGAGACGCTGACGACAACACCCACAGCTTCGCGCCGGGATGTGCACGGTGGGCCGTCTCGCCCGACTTCACGAGGCCGTATTCTGGCACGAGGTTTTGTGGCGAAAGGTATCAGTGGCCGACAACAGAGCAGGTGGCGAACGTCGTCAACCTCGCGGAGGAAATGGCCCACGGGGTCCGCAGAAGCGGGGCGGTCGCCAGCAGGCGCCGCGCTCGTCTGGACCCCACCGCGCCCGTACCACGCAGCCGAAAACCGACGGGAAACCCGAGCGAAGTGGGCCCGAACTGCCCTCTGACATCGAGGCGCGCGACCTCGCCCCGGAGGTTCGTCGCGAACTGACCACGTTGGACCGCAATACATCTGACTTCGTCGCCCGCCATCTGGTGGCCGCCGGCGAGCTGCTCGACGACGATCCCGAGGCGGCACTTCAGCACGCCCGCGCGGCCAGAGAGCGCTCCGGCCGCATCGCGGCCGTCCGCGAAGCCGTCGGCATCGCCGCCTATCGCTGCGGCGACTGGGCGCAGGCGCTCGCTGAACTGCGCGCCGCCCGCCGAATGGGCAGTAAATCCCCGCTCCTGCCGCTCATCGCCGACAGCGAACGTGGCCTCGGCCGTCCCGAGCGTGCAATCGAGCTGGCCCGCAGCCCCGAGGCCGCCGCGCTGACCGGCGACGACGCCGACGAGTTGCGCATCGTCGTTGCCGGCGCCAGATCCGATCTCGGACAGCTCGACCAGGCCCTGGCGATCCTTTCCACACCACAACTCGACCCGACACGAACCGGCCAGACCGCCGCCCGCCTCTTCTACGCCTACGCCGAAACGCTTCTGGCGCTCGACCGTCAGCAGGAAGCCCTGCAGTGGTTCATCAACACCGCGGCCGCCGATGTCGAGGGTGTGACCGATGCCGAAGATCGAATCACGGAGCTCAGCTGAACGTGACAACCCTTGTACAAGAACATGATTGTCTCCTGCTCGATCTCGACGGCACCGTGTTCCGCGGGCACGAGCCGACGGTGGGCGCGGTCGACACGCTGGCGGCCGTCACGTCGCGCAAGCTCTATGTGACCAACAACGCGTCGCGGGCGCCGCAGGAGGTCGCCGCGCATCTGCGCGCAATGGGCTTCACCGCTGAGTCCGACGACGTCGTCACCAGCGCCCAGAGCGCGGCGCACCTGCTCGCCGACCGCCTTCCGGCAGGCGCTGCGGTGCTCGTCGTCGGAACCGATTCGCTGGCCGCCGAGATCACCAACGTCGGCCTCAAACCGGTTCGCCAGTGGTCCGACGATCCCGTCGCCGTCGTGCAGGGCCACTCGCCGCAGACCGCATGGCCAGACCTCGCCGAGGCCGCGCTGGCCATCAGGGGCGGTGCGCTGTGGGTCGCGGCCAACGTCGACAGGACGCTGCCGTCCGAACGCGGCCTTCTCCCGGGAAACGGTTCGATGGTTGCTGCTCTTCAGGCGGCCACCGATCGTGAGCCGAGCGTCGCGGGCAAGCCGCAACCACGACTGTTGACGGATGCACTGTCGCGGGGGACGTTCGAATCACCGCTTGTCGTCGGCGACCGTCTCGACACCGACATCGCGGGCGCCTACGCCGCCGGACTGCCCAGCCTGATGGTGCTCACCGGCGTCAGCACGGCAGCCGAGGCGGTCCGAGCGGTACCCGGCGAGCGGCCCCACTACATCGCCACCGATCTGCGGTCGCTGTTCGACCGTGCCGACCTGCTGAGGGTCGGGCCTCACAAGGCGTGGCGCGTCGAGATCGGCGAGGCCGCGGTGACCGTTCACAACACCGGCACAGAGCCGAGAGACTCGGTGAGCGTGGTCCGCGCAACGGCCAACGCCGTGTGGAACTCGAAACTCAGCGGGCAGCCCTTCGCGATCGTGGCAGGGGACTACATCGCCCGAAAGGCGCTGGAGCGGTGGTCCCTGCTCACCTCGCCCGATCGACTAGCGTGATCGGTGACATGAGTACCGAACCTGACGAGATCCGGGCCAGGATCGCGGCGTTGCTCGCCGAGCTCCCCGACATCGAGGGGCCTGGATCCGCCGAGGTCGACATCGACAGCCTCGCCGCCCGGCTGGAAGAAGCACACGACCTCCTCGTGCAGGCTCTGGAGTCGGTGGAAAAGGCGCCCGCCACAGTGGAAACACCGGACAGGTGAGGCCCCGTGACGCGGCGCGCTCGTGTTGACGCCGAGCTGGTGCGGCGCGGGTTGGCCCGCTCGCGGCAGCAGGCAGCCGAGCTCATCGGCGCAGGCCGGGTCAGTATCAACGGGATGCCCGCGGCCAAACCTGCGACGGCGGTCTCGGTCGACGCGGCGCTGACGGTCGACGCGGCCGAGCGCACCTGGGTGTCACGCGGAGCGCACAAGCTCATCGGCGCACTCGATGCCTTCGGGATATCGGTGGCGAACGCGCGGTGCCTGGACGCCGGGGCCTCCACCGGCGGGTTCACCGAGGTGCTGCTCGACCGCGGCGCCCGCGAAGTGGTCGCCGTCGACGTCGGGTACGGGCAACTGGCGTGGGCTCTGCGGTCGGACGACCGCGTCACGGTGCTGGAGCGCACCAATGTGCGCGAGCTGACGCGGGAGGCGATCGGCGGAGCCGTTGACACGGTGGTGGCCGATTTGTCTTTCATCTCACTGTCGACCGTGCTGCCCGCGCTCGTTGCGTGCGCGTCGGACGACGCCGATATCGTTCCCATGGTGAAGCCACAGTTCGAGGTCGGCAAGGACCGGGTGGGCGCAGGAGGAGTGGTGTCGGATCCCGGACTGCGCGCGGGCGCGGTGCTGGCGGTCGCACAGCGCGCCGAAGAACTCAACTGGCACACCGTCGGCGTCACCGCCAGTCCGTTGCCCGGCCCGTCCGGAAACGTCGAATACTTTCTTCATCTACGCGCCGCGTCCGAGCATCCGCTCATCGGCGGCGAGCTCGAGCGTGCTGTCGAACGCGCCGTCGCCGAGGGGCCTCAATGACATCCGAACGCACCATCCTGATGGTGGCCTACACCGGCCGCGACGACGTCACCGAGATCGGTCGCCGGGTGGAGAAAGTGCTGCGCGACAACGGGATTGCGCTCCGGGTGCTGTCGGCGGAAGCGGTTGACCGTGCCACGGTGCACGCCTCGTCGGACGACGGGCGCGCCGTCGGCGCCGACATCCAGGTCGTCGACGCGGATGAACGTGCCGCAGAGGGCTGTGAACTGGTTCTCGTTCTCGGCGGCGACGGAACCTTCCTCCGTGCCGCCGAGCTCGCCCGCAACGTCGAAATCCCGGTGTTGGGCGTGAATCTCGGCCGCATCGGGTTCCTCGCCGAGGCGGAAGCCGACAACATCGACGCGGTGCTCGAACACGTCGTCAAACGCGACTATCGCGTCGAGGAGCGCATGACACTCGACGTCGTCGTCCGCGTCGAAGGGCGAATCGTCAACCGCGGATGGGCGCTAAACGAGGCGAGCCTCGAAAAGGGTCCCCGTCTAGGCGTTCTCGGCGCGGTCCTCGAAGTCGACGGCAGGCCGGTGTCCGCATTCGGGTGCGACGGTGTGCTCGTGGCGACTCCCACGGGATCGACCGCGTGGGCGTTCTCCGCAGGCGGGCCGATCGTGTGGCCGGATCTCGAGGCAATACTGGTGGTGCCCAACAACGCCCACGCGCTGTTCGCACGGCCGATGGTCACCAGCCCCAACGCCGCGATCGCCGTGGAGGTCGAGGCGCGCGGGCACGATGCACTGGTGTTCTGCGACGGCAGACGCGAGATGGTGGTGCCCGCCGGCGGCAGGCTCGAAGTGACCCGCTGCGGCACACCGCTGAAATGGGTGCGTCTCGATAGCGCGCCGTTCACCGATCGGCTCGTGCGCAAGTTCCGGTTGCCGGTCACGGGATGGCGCGGGCAGTAGATGCTTTCGGAGATCCGCATCGAATCGCTGGGCGCGATCAGCACGGCGACAGCCGAATTCGATCGCGGGCTGACCGTGTTGACCGGCGAGACCGGCACCGGCAAGACGATGGTGGTCACCGGCTTGCACCTTCTCGGCGGCGCTCGCGCCGATGCCACCAGAATCCGGTCGGGAGCAACGCGCGCCGTCGTCGAAGGGCGCTTCAGCACCCGCGAACTCGGTGACGACGTGGCGGCTCAGGTCGACGAGATCCTCGATGCCTCGGGCGCCGACCGCGATGAGGACGGTAGCGTCATCGCCGCCCGATCGGTCAGTCGCGACGGCCCCTCTCGCGCCTACCTCGGCGGGCGCAGCGTCCCCGCCAAGTCACTGAGCACGTTCACGACCGAGCTGCTCACCCTGCACGGGCAGAACGACCAGTTGCGCCTGATGCGTGGAGACGAGCAGCGCGCCGCGCTTGATCGCTTCGCCGACGTCGGCGTGCTCCTCGCGCGCTATCGCAAAGTTCGCGAGTCCTGGCTTGCCGCGCGCCGCGACCTCGTCGAGCGAACCCAGCGGGCGCGGGAGATGGCACAGGAGGCGGACCGGCTGAAGTTCGGCCTCGGGGAGATCGATGCGGTCGACCCCCGACCCGGCGAGGACGGCACGCTCGTCGACGACATCAGACGGCTGTCCGAACTCGACGCTCTGCGCGAGGCCGCCCACACCGCCCGCACCGCGCTGTCCGGGTCGCTCGACGACGCCGCTGACGCCGACCCCGCATCGGCAGCCCATGAGGTGGCTCAGGCGAAGTCCTCGCTGGACGGCACGGACGACACAACGCTGCGGGCACTGGGTGAGCGATTGGCCGAGGCGCTGGCGGTGATCAGTGACGTGTCCACCGAGCTCAGCCACTACCTCTCCGAATTACCGAGCGACGCAAGCACATTGGAGACGAAGCTGGCCAGGAAGGGCGAGCTGCGGGCGTTGACCCGCAAATACGCCGCCGACATCGACGGCGTGCTGGCGTGGGCACGCGAATCCCGCCAGCGTCTGGATCAGCTCGACGTCTCGGAGGAGGCACTGGCAGGCCTCGATCGCAAAGTCGCGGACCTCGAAGCCGAAATGGTCCGTGCGGCAACCGAACTCACCAAGGCGCGGACGAAGGCAGCCAAGGGGCTCGCGAAGGCGGTCACCGCCGAGCTGTCCGGGTTGGCGATGGCCGACGCCGAGTTCACCGTCGATGTGTCACCGTTGACGGTGCGGGGCGACGATTCGGCACCCGTCACGCTGCCGTCCGGCGCGACGGTGCACGCCGGGTCCGACGGTGCGGACGCCGTCGACTTCGGCTTCTCCGCCCACAAGGGCACCGACGTCCTTCCGCTGAACAAAAGCGCCTCCGGCGGCGAGCTGTCCCGGGTCATGCTCGCACTCGAAGTCGTCCTCTCCGCATCGGTGGAGGGCACGACGATGGTGTTCGACGAGGTCGATGCAGGTGTCGGCGGTCGCGCGGCAGTCCAGATCGGCAGACGGCTGGCTCGGTTGGCGCGCACCCACCAGGTCATCGTCGTCACCCATCTTCCCCAGGTCGCCGCCTACGCCGACATCCATCTTGTCGTCGACAGCGCGGGGCGGGGGAAAGCGAGCGGGGTGCGCCGCCTCGACGAGGAGGACCGGGTTGCCGAACTCGCGCGCATGCTCGCGGGGCTCGGCGACTCCGACAGCGGCCGAGCGCACGCCCGCGAGCTGCTGAAAGCTGCGCAGGAGGACCGCGCCCAGGCATCGTAGCTGTGACCAGTGTGACGAAAGCTAACTTGTGGGGCAGATGTTACGGCGCGCCTCCACCTCTAGTTGAGGGTTGGCGGACAGAATCGCCGATATGAAGATGTCTGCGCTGCTCTCCCGTACTGCCAGCCAACGACCGGGCATCACCGGCACCGCCCGGGTGGACCGCGACATCGATCGGCTGCTGCGACGTGTCGGCCCTGGAGACATCGTGGTGATCGACGCCCTGGATCTCGACCGCATCACGGCGGACGCACTGGTCGAGGCCGAGATCGCGGCCGTCATCAACGCATCACCGTCGATCTCCGGCCGGTATCCGAACCTGGGGCCTGAGGTGCTGGTCAACAACGGCGTCACCCTGATCGACGAAACGGGGCCCGAGGTCTTCAAGCGGGTCAAGGACGGCGCACGGGTACGGCTCTACGACGGCGGTGTCTACGCCGGGGACCGCAGGCTCGCCTACGGCACCGAGCGAACCGATCACGAGATCCACGAGTTGATGCACGAGGCCAAGAGCGGTCTGGTCGCGCACCTCGAGGCGTTCGCGGGCAACACGATCGAGTTCATCCGCAGCGAGAGCCCGCTGCTCATCGACGGCATCGGCATCCCCGATGTCGACGTCGATCTCCATCGACGCCATGTCGTGATCGTGGCCGAGGAACCGAACGCGGCCTACGACCTCAAAGCGCTCAAACCCTTCATCAAGGAATACCAACCGGTGCTCATCGGCGTCGGCACCGGCGCCGACGTGCTGCGCAAGGCCGGCTACCGCCCGGCGCTCATCGTCGGCGACCCGGAACGCATCAGCGCCGAGGTGCTGCGCAGCGGCGCGCAGGTGGTGCTTCCTGCCGACGCCGACGGCCACGCCGCCGGGTTGGAGCGCATCCAGGATCTCGGTGTCGGAGCGATGACATTCCCTGCCGCGGGTTCGGCGGCCGATCTTGCGCTGCTGCTGGCTGACCACCACGGAGCCTCGCTCATCGTCACCGCGGGACACACCGCGAGCATCGAGGAGTTCTTCGACCGCTCGCGCCAGCACAGCAACCCGTCCACCTTCCTGACCCGCCTCAAGGTGGGAGAGAAGCTCGTCGACGCCAAAGCGGTTGCGACCCTGTACCGCAGCCGGGTCTCCGGCGGAGCCATCGCGCTTCTGGTGTTGGCGATGCTGGTCGCCGTCATCGTCGCGCTCTGGGTGTCACGCGCGGACGGCGCGGTGATCGACTGGGTCGTCGACTACTGGAACCGCTTCTCACTGTGGGTTCAGAGCCTGGTCACCTAGGAGATTTGCGCTGTGATCTCTTTACGCACACACGCGATTTCACTGGCCGCGGTGTTTCTCGCCCTCGCTGTCGGTGTCGCGCTGGGTTCCGGGCTGCTGTCCAACACCGTGTTGTCCGGTCTACGTGACGACAAGAAGGAGTTGCAGACCCAGATCGACGGGCTGATCGAGCAGAAGAACGCCCTCAACGAGAAGCTGGGCGCCGCAGGCGAATTCGACGGGCAGATGGCGCCCCGAATTCTGCGCGACGCGTTGGCAGGCAAGTCCGTGGTGGTGTTCCGCACGCCCGACGCCGAGGACGACGACGTCGAGTCGCTGTCGCGGATGGTCGGGGCCGCGGGCGGAACGGTCAGCGGGACCGTCGCGCTCACCGACGAGTTCGTCAACGCCAACTCCGCCGAGAAGCTCCTGTCGGTGGTGAACTCGCCGATCGTG
>DATEIG010000476.1:0-6817 GCA_035279185.1 Mycobacterium sp. | reverse complement strand
CCTGTCCGACCCGTCCAGTGTCGCCGAGGAGCTGCCTGACAAGGCCAGGGCGCTCAACCTGGCGATCGACGCCGCGCCGGTGCCCGTCATCGGCGCCGTCAACGGCCCCGCGATCGGGGCGGGCGTCATCCTGTCGTTGATCTGCGACCTCCGCGTCGTCGCACCCGAGGCGTACTTTCAGTTCCCTGTCGCGAAATATGGCCTGGCGCTTGATAATTGGAGTATCAGGCGGTTGACGTCGCTGGTCGGCGCAGGACGAGCGAGAGGCATGCTGTTCGGCGCGGAGAAGCTCAGCTCCGACGTCGCGCTGCAGACCGGCCTCGCCAACCGCATCGGCACGCTGGAGGATGCGCAGGCCTGGGCCGCCGAGATCGCGGGATACGCGCCGCTGGCCCTGCAGCACGCCAAGCGCGTGCTCAACGACGACGGTGCCTACGAGGACCCGTGGCCCGCGCACCAGGAACTCTTCGACAAGGCGTGGAGCAGCCAGGACGTGATCGAGGCGCAGGTGGCCCGCATCGAGAAGCGGCCGCCGAACTTCCGGGGAGCCTGACCTCCGATGCTGGGCGCCGCACTGCGATTCGCGGTCGGGACGGCCACCGTCGCGGCCAGTGGCTGGGTGCTGCGGGCGCTGCACGAGGCCCCTGCGGCGGTCGGCGCCCGCCCGGACGAGATCTGGCCCGTCGCCAAGCGGTCGCCGAACTATCAGGACGGCGTGTTCGTCAACGTCGATCCGACGTCGCAGATGAACCTCGAGAGCGAGCAGCGCAACCTGCTCATCAGGGAACTCATCGGCTCGCGCGACGCCTCCCGGCCGCCCAAGCCCATCCCGCTGGCGGTGCCGCCGAAGGTGGACGCCACGCCGCTGGACCTCGCGGCGAGCTGGTACGGCCACTCGTCGGCGTTGGTGGAGGTCGACGGCTACCGCGTGCTGACCGATCCGATCTGGGCCAGGCGCTGTTCGCCGTCGCGCACCGTCGGGCCCGAGCGGATGCACGAGGTGCCGGTTCCGCTGGAGGCGTTGCCCGCGCTCGACGCGGTGATCGTCAGCCATGACCACTACGACCACCTGGACATGGACACGATCGTCGGATTGGCTCACAGCCAGCGGGCGCCCTTTGTCGTGCCCCTCGGTGTCGGTGCGCACCTGCGGAAGTGGCGCATCCCCGACAGCCGCATCGTCGAATTGGACTGGCACGAGAGCCACACGATCGGTGACCTGACGCTGGTGTGCACGCCTGCCCGGCACTTCTCGGGTCGGCTGTTCACCCGCAACACGACGCTCTGGGCGTCGTGGGTCATCAAGGGACCCCGGCACAAGGCGTTCTTCGGCGGCGACACCGGCTACAGCAAGAGCTTCACCGAGATCGGGAGCGATCACGGCCCGTTCGACATCTCGCTGATGCCCGTCGGCGCCTACCACCCCGCATGGCCCGACATCCACATGAACCCGGAGGAGGCGGTGCGGGCCCACCTCGACATCGCCGAACCCGGCAAGGGTCTGCTGCTGCCGATCCACTGGGCGACGTTCCGGCTCGCGCCGCATCCGTGGTCTGAGCCTGTCGAGCGACTGCTCGCCGCCGCGGACTCCGCCGGTGTCGAAGTGGCGGTGCCGCGCCCCGGCGAACGGGTCGACCCGACGACACCCGACGAGCCGTCGGGATTCAACCCGTGGTGGCAGTGATAACCGGCTAGCGTCTGGGGCGTGATCAGAGCCCGCCTCGCGTTTGCCCCCGTGATCGTGCTCGCCGCGGCGATATCGATGGTGGCGGCTTGCGACTCAGGACCCGCTCAGGAAGCGACTCCGTCGGCCGAGGACGCCGCACCGACGCTGTCGGAGATCCCGCCGCCGCTGGTGCCCGCCATGCCGTTGCCGGACAACGCGATCGAGAATGCGGTCGGCAAGCTCGACGGCATCGCCGACGACCTGATGAAGAAGTCGGGGATCCCGGGGATGGCGGTCGCTGTCGTCCACGGCGGAAAGACGCTCTACGCGAAGGGCTTCGGGGTCAAGGACGTCAAGACGGGAGAAAAGGTCGACCCTGACACGGTGTTCCAGCTCGCGTCGCTGTCGAAGTCGATCAGCTCGACGGTGGTGGCGCAGCAGGTGGGCACCAAAGCGATCGGCTGGGATACGCCGATCGTGTCGAAGCTTCCCTGGTTTGCGCTGGCCGATCCCGCGGTGACGAAGATGGTCAGCGTCGGCGACATGTTCTCCCACCGGTCGGGGCTGCCCGACCACGCGGGCGACATGCTCGAGGATCTCGGCTACGACCGGCGCTACGTGCTCGACCGCCTTCGCGACCAGCCGCTGGATCCGTTCCGGATCTCCTACGCCTACACCAACTTCGGGTTGACGTCCGGAGCGGAGGCGGTCGCCGTGAACGCGCGCAAATCCTGGGAGGACCTCGCCGACGACGTGCTGTTCAAACCGCTCGGCATGACGTCGACGAGCTATCGCTTCTCCGACTACGAAGCGCGCAAGGACCGTGCGATCGGCCACATTCACATCGACGGCGCATACGAACCGCGCTACGTCCGAGATCCCCAGCCGGAGTCGCCGGCGGGCGGCGTGAGCTCGTCGGTCAACGACCTGACTCACTGGCTGGCGCTGATGCTGGCCGACGGCAGCTATCAGGGCAAGCAGATCGTCGACCCGAAAGCCCTTCTGCCCGCGGTCACACCGCAGATCGTGTCGAGCCCGGCCAGTGAGCCCGCGATGCGCAGCGGCTTCTACGGCTTCGGCTTCAACGTCGGCACCACCTCCGGAGCGCGCACGCAGCTGAGCCATTCGGGCGCCTTCGAACTGGGCTCAGGGACCAACTTCGTGATCATCCCGTCGGCTGACGTCGGGATCGTCGCGCTGACCAACGCCACCCCGACGGGAGTGCCGGAGGCGCTCACCGCACAGTTCGCCGACCTCGTGCAGTTCGGTGAGGTCCGCGAGGACTGGTACACGTTGTACAACAACGCATTCAAGCAGATGGAGGAGCCGGTCGGTTCCCTCGTCGGCCAGAAGCCACCGGCGAATCCGAAGCCGTCCGCGCCGCGGGCCTCCTACGTCGGGACGTACAACAACGACTACTGGGGTCCGGCACGCGTCAGCGAGAAGGACGGCAACCTGCAGCTCGAGCTCGGCACGAAGTTGTCTGTCCCGCTGATGAACTGGGATGGAAACGTGTTCACCTACGACTGGGTCAGCGAGAACTCGCCGCCCGGTTCGGTCGGCAAGGCGACGTTCGACGGGAACAAGCTGATACTGGAGTACTACGACGACCTCGGCAAGGGAACGTTCACCCGATGAGCACGGCACTGGCTGCGGGGCTGTCTGATGCCGAGGTCGCTCAGCGGGTGGCCGAGGGCAAGACCAACGACGTCCCGACGCGGGCCGCGCGCACCGTCTCGGAGATCGTGCGCGCCAACGTGTTCACGCGCATCAACGCGATCCTCGGTGTTCTTCTCGTCATCGTGCTGTCCACCGGTTCGGTGATCAACGGCGCGTTCGGGCTGCTGATCATCGCCAACAGCGCCATCGGCATCATTCAGGAGCTGCGGGCCAAGCAGACGCTGGACAAGCTCGCGATCGTCGGCTTGGCGAAGCCGACGGTCCGCCGCGTGTCCGGAACCGAGGAACGGCTACCCAACGAGGTCGTGCTCGACGACATCATCGAGCTCGGCCCCGGCGACCAGATCGTCGTCGACGGCGACGTCGTCGAGGAGACCAACCTCGAGGTCGACGAGTCACTGCTCACCGGGGAAGCCGACCCCATCGCGAAGGACGCGGGCGACGCCGTGATGTCGGGAAGCTTCGTCGTCGCGGGCAGCGGCGCCTACCGCGCCACCAAGGTCGGTAGGGAGGCGTACGCCGCCAAACTCGCCGAGGAGGCCAGCAAGTTCACGTTGGTGAAATCCGAACTGCGGTCGGGTATCAACAGGATCCTGCAGTTCATCACCTACCTCCTCGTGCCTGCCGGGCTGCTGATCATCTACACGCAGCTGTTCACCACCGACGCGGGATGGCGCGAGTCGGTGCTGCGCATGGTGGGTGCCCTCGTGCCGATGGTGCCCGAGGGTCTGGTGCTGATGACGTCGATTGCGTTCGCGGTGGGCGTCATTCGGCTCGGCAGGCGCCAATGCCTGGTCAACGAGCTGCCCGCGATCGAAGGCCTCGCCCGCGTTGACGTCGTCTGCGCCGACAAGACCGGCACGCTGACCGAGAACGGTATGCGGGTGTCGGATCTGCGGCAGCTCGAAGAGGGGGACGTCGGAGCCGCTCCGGCGGCGACATTGGACGTCGGAGCCGTCCTGGCGCAGATGGCGGCCGACGATCCGCGGCCCAACGCCAGCATGGCCGCCATCGCCGAGGCCTATACGATGCCGCCGGGGTGGACCGCCACCGCAAGCGCGCCGTTCAAGTCGGCCACCAAGTGGAGCGGAACGTCTTACGGCGACAACGGGAACTGGGTCATCGGCGCACCCGACGTCCTTCTCGACCCGGCGTCTCCGGCCGCCGAGCAGGCCGAGCAGATCGGCAGCCAGGGGCTGCGGGTGCTGCTGCTCGGGTCGAGTGATCTGCCCGTCGACGACGCCGATGCGCCCGGAACCGTGACACCCGTCGCGCTGGTCGTGCTCGAGCAGCGGATCCGCCCCGATGCCCGCGACACCCTCGACTACTTTGCCTCGCAGCAGGTTTCGATCAAGGTCATCTCCGGGGACAACGCCGTGTCGGTCGGCGCGGTGGCGGGCTCACTGGGTCTCGAGGGGGAGACCATGGATGCCCGCAAGCTACCGTCGGAGCCGCATCAACTGGCGGACACGCTCGAGGACTGCACCACGTTCGGTCGCGTGCGACCCGATCAGAAGCGCGCCATGGTCCATGCGCTGCAGTCGCGCGGTCACACGGTCGCGATGACGGGTGACGGGGTCAACGATGTGCTGGCACTCAAGGACGCCGACATCGGCGTCGCGATGGGTGCGGGAAGCGCGGCGTCGCGTGCGGTGGCTCAAATCGTGCTGCTGGACAACAAGTTCGCGACGCTGCCGTATGTGGTCGGCGAGGGTCGGCGGGTGATCGGCAACATCGAACGGGTCTCGAATCTGTTCCTCACCAAGACGGTGTACTCGGTGCTGCTCGCCGTCCTCGTGGGGTTCGCGGGGTTGACGTCGAAGTTCTTCGGATCGGATCCGCTGCTGTTCCCGTTCCAGCCGATCCACGTCACGATCGCGGCCTGGTTCACGATCGGCATTCCCGCGTTCATCCTGTCGCTGGCACCCAACACTGAAAGGGCCCACACCGGTTTCGTGCGTCGCGTGATGACACAGGCCCTGCCGTCGGGCGTCGTCGTCGGCATCGCCACGTTCGCGTCCTACCTGGCGGCCTACCAGGGCCGTGACGCCGCTCCCGAGCAGCAGACGCAGGCCTCGACGGCGGCGCTCATCACGTTGCTGGTCGCCGCGATCTGGGTGCTGGCCGTTGTGGCGCGGCCCTACCAGTGGTGGCGGGTGGCCCTGGTGGCGATCTCGGGCCTGGCCTACGTGGTCATCTTCTCCATTCCCCTGGCTCAGAAGATGTTCATGCTCGACCCGTCCAACGTCCGGGTGACGACGACTGCGCTGCTCATCGGGGTCGGCGCGGCGGCCGTCATCGAGGTCCTGTGGTGGGTTCAGGGGGCGGTCCTCGGCGAGCGGCGGAGGCTGTGGAGGCAGCGGTAGGGTGGCCCCATGGGATTCCTAGACAAGGCCAAGGACCTCGTATCGAAGAACGCCGACAAGGTGGAGCAGGCCATCGACAAGGCAGGCGACATCGTCGACAAGAAGACCCAGGGCAAGTACACCGGCCAGGTCGACAAGGTGCAGGAAGCCGCGAAGAAGGCCGTCGACAAGACCAACCCGCAGACCCCCTGATACATGGCCAAACTGTCCGTCTCCGTTGACGTTCCACTGCCGCCGGAGAAGGCGTGGGAGTGCGCGTCGGACCTGTCGCGCTTCAAGGAGTGGCTGACCATTCACCGGGTGTGGCGCAGCAAGCTGCCCGAGACCCTGGAGAAGGGGACGGTCATCGAGTCGATCGTCGAAGTCAAGGGCATGCCGAACCGGATCAAGTGGATGATCGTCCACTTCAAGCCGCCGGAGGCGATGACCCTCAACGGCGAGGGCGTCGGCGGGGTCAAGGTGAAGCTCATCGGCAAGGTCAAACCGTCAGCCGACGGGTCGACCGTCACGTTCGACGTCCATCTCGGCGGCCCGGCGCTGTTCGGCCCGATCGGCATGGTGGTGGCCGCGGCGCTCAAGGGAGACATCCGCGAGTCGCTCGACCGGTTCAAGAGGGTTTTCGCCGGCGCCTGACGCTGTTGGCGACGAGCCTGCCGAACTCCGCTGTCGAGCGGCGAACGGATTCCAGTTCCAGCGACACGAGCAGGGTGTCGACCATCGCGAACGGCAGCGTCGTGGCGACCGCGCCGCGGCCGTACTCGATGTGGAACGACCCCGGCGCGATCGTCATGCCCCGCGCGTGCCCTCTGTCGGTGCGCGTGTGGTCGCCGGGCATCAAGGTGTTGGGCGCTATGTCGTCGGACTCGAGGTCATACCAGTCGATTCGTCCCGAGATCAGGAACTTGTGGATCTCAACGTGCTTGTAGCGACCCGAAAAGCCCTGTGTACCAGTCGGAGTGCCGAAGATCACAACGTATTCACGCGGGCTGAAGTAGAGGAAGCGCACCTTGCCGAGGATGCCGCCCGCCTTGCTGCCCACCCAGCGGCCGGGCGTGGGCTCGATGAGGTCGGGATAGGCCGCGGCGAGCAGTTCGGTCGCGCGGTG
>DATEIG010000475.1:0-14245 GCA_035279185.1 Mycobacterium sp. | reverse complement strand
GCCAGCGCCTCCTGATAGTCGTGCGTGACGTAGATGGTGGTGGTGTTCGACATCGCACCCAGCTGCTTGAGCTCGGCGCGCATCGCCGCGCGCAGTTTGGCGTCGAGGTGGCTCAACGGCTCGTCGAGCAGATAGATGTCGGCGGGTCGCACCAGCACCCGCCCCAGCGCGACGCGCTGACGCTGACCGTTGGAGAGCTCACGCGGAAATCGCTTCTGCAGGTGGTTGATTCCCAGCGTGCTGGTCACCTGATCGATGCGCTCCTGCCGGTCGGACTCCGAGTACCGACCGGTGCGGCCGGACTTCAGCGGGGACGCGAGGTTCTCGGCGACCGTCTTCTGCGGGTACAGCGCGTAGCTCTCGAACGCCATCGCGACGTTGCGATGGTAGGGCTCGACGTTCGTGACGTCGTTCCCGCCGATGTGGACCGTTCCGCTGTCGATGTCGACCAGTCCCGAGATCGATTTCAGCGTCGTCGTCTTGCCTGCTCCGCTGGGGCCGAGGATGACGAAGAACTCGCCGTCGGCGATGTCGACGCTCAGGTCGTCGACCGCGACCGTCTTGCCAAAGGTCTTGCGCAAGTTGGCAACAGATACCGTGGCCATCAGGCTTTCACCGCCCCGAACGACAGGCCGCGCACCAGGTAACGCTGGATCGTCAGAGCCAGGATCAGCGGTGGTAGCGCGGCGATGATGGCGGCGGCCGCGGTCAGGTTGTAGTAGGCCTGACCGCCGCCACCGAGGAATTTCGTGATTGCGACCGTGACCGTGCCCGCATTGCTGTCGGCCAGGATCAGCGGGAAGACGTAGTTGTTCCACGCGAAGATGAACGCGAGCAAGGCGGCTGCGGCGATACCGGGCCGCACGATCGGCAGCGCGACCATCATGAACGCGCGCCTGCGCGTGTACCCGTCGAGAAGCGCCGCCTGCTCGAGATCCTCCGGCAGATCTTGGAAGTACGACCGTAGGATCCACACCACCAGCGGCATCGTGACCAATTGAAGCACCCAGATCATGCCGACCTTGGTGTCGAAGAGCCCGATCTGGTTGTAGATCACGAACAGCGGCACGATCACCATCAGTTCGGGCGCGAAGCGGAACGACAACATCTGGAACATCAGGTCGTTGGAGCCCTTGTACTGCCAGCGTCCCGCGGCGTATGCGGCCGGGATGCCGATCACCAGTGACACGATCACCGCGCCGCCGCAGTTGATGAGGCTGGTCAGCAGCGACGTCTTGAAGTCGACGCTGGTCATCTCGGTGCCCTTGTTGGACAGCACCGTCGCGAAGTTCGACCACGTGGGGCTGAACTGGAAATACGTGGTGGTCTGCTGCTCGGCGTTCTTCAGGGCGAGCAACACCATCCAGGCAATCGGGAACAACGAGAAGATGAACCAGAACACGACGCCGACGTCGGCGGCGACCGATCCGATCGACAGCCGCTTCTGACCCGGGAGGAGTTCGCTTCTGCGCAGGGAAAGTGCCATGGTCTCAGGACTCCGCTCCGGCAGCACGGCGCTGCGCCTTTCCGAGCACGCTCACCAGGTAGCGCGCGGTGATGAACACGATGATCCAGAGCAGCAGCATGTAGGTGCTGCCCCGCGAGTAGTCGAGGTTGATGATCGAGTCTTCGAACGCCCCGATCTGCAGTGACCGCGTCGCGACGCCGGGGCCGCCTGCGGTCAGCACGTAGATGTGGTCGAACACCTTGAGGTTGTCCATGAACCGGAAGATGACCGCGACGAGGATGTACGGCCAGAGCATCGGCAGCATCAGCTTGCGGAACATGTAGAACCACGACGCGCCGTCCACCTCGGAGGCCTCGAACGGCTCCCTGGGCAGCGACCGGATCCCCGCGAGCACCAGGATCGCCACGAACGGCGTGAAGATCCACAGGTCGACAAGGATCACCGACCACAGCGCGTGCGAACTGGACAGCCAGTCGAACGTGTTGCCCAGCCCCAGAACGTGGTTGAGGATCCCGAACTGCGGGTTGAACATCAGCTTCCAGATGACGCCCGCGATCACCGGCGCAATCATCAGCGGGAGGATCAGCACCTTCTCGAAGAGCTTTCCGATCAACGACGACCGATTCAGCAGCAGCGCTAGGCCGACGCCGAGAGCCGTCTCCACGGCTGTGGCGACCACCGCGAAGACAGCGGTGACCTTGACGCTCTGCCAGAACACCTGGTCGCCGAGAACGGATGCGAAGTTCTGGAACCAGATGAAGTGCGGTTCAGGGTTGACCGCCGCATAGTTCAGGAAGGCGTAGTAGGCGCCGATGACGAACGGATACAGGATGCCGATGACGATCACCAGCGCCGGGATCGACAGCAGGTAGGGGCGCAGCTTGCGCCGCCAGGCGGGCACCTCGGGCAGCGCCCGCGACGGTGTCTCCGGCTGCCGCTCCGGCGAGGTGGCCGTCGCCTTGTCGGTCTGAGTTGTCATTGATGCCAGAGCTCCTAGAGATTGACCTTGGACGTGTTGGTCTTCGCCAGGCTCTTCAGCCGTGACGCCGCGTCGTCGCCTCCGTAGATGTCCTGCAGCGCGACCGCCCAGTTCTGCGTCGTGTCGAAGAACTTCTTCTGGGGCGTGAACTGGATCTTCGACTGCCCGATCACCGTCTCGAACGCCTCGAGATAGCCGAACTGGTCAGCCGCCACTCGCTTGAAGGTGGTGTCGAACACCGACTTTCGCACCGGGTCGGCGTACTTGCCCGCCTCCACCGCCTTGTTCATCGATTCCTTGCCGGTCGCCCACTGGATGAACAGCCAGGCGGGAAGCTTGTTGCGGGAGTTGGCGCTCATCGCCCAACTCCACGTCCACAGGTTGGTCTTGTAGTTGCCGTCGGGTCCCGCGGGTCCGGCATACCAGCCGAGGTGCCCGGCTTCCTTGCTCGCCCCCGGCTTGTTCTTGGGATACGTCGCGCTGTCGGCGTCGAACACCATCATCGCCTTGCCATCGCCGAGATCGCCGGTGGCGTTGGGATAGTCATAGGTCGTCCACGACGTCGGGCCCGCCTCGTGCTGCATCTCGATCCACTTCTTCGTGAACTCGACGGCCTTGTCGCTGTCCATCTCGGCGATCAGTTCGGACCCGTTGAAGGTGTAGTCGACGGCACCTTCGCGGGTGTACTGCGTCATGAAGCCCGGATGGATGGTGGCCCAGGACTTCGAACCTCGGGTGGAGATGCCGTAGCGGTTCTCCGAGCGGTCGGTCAGGTCGACCGCGAGCTGGATGAAATCGTCGAGCCGGTCGGGCAGCTTTTTGATGCCACGCTGGTCGAAGTACGCCTTGTTGTAGGCGACCACGTTGTTCTCGAAGCCCCACGGGATCGCCCACTGACCTCCGGTGCCCAACGGGTCCCCCGTCGTGAAGTCCCACCGGGTCGAGGTCCGGAGGCCGTCGAAGATGTCCTCGAAGTCGTACTCCGCATTGGTGGCCGAGCTGTTCTGCAGCCACGGGTTGAGATCCTCGATCCACCCCGGTGGTCCGTACTGCCAGATGAAGTACGCGCCGAGCATGAAGGCGTCGTGTTTGCCTGAGCCGCCTGCCAATTCGGTGTTGAGCTTGGTGAAGTAGTCCGCCTCCGGCACCAGGTCGACATTGACGTTGATCCCGGTGAGCTCGGTGAACTCGGCCAGCAGCGGCTGATAGGACAGCTGGTACGGGTGCGGTGTCTGCAGGATGTTGATGGTCGAGCCGGAAGCCTTGCGCCAGTCGAAGCCGCCGGAGACGTCGCCAGCGCCGTTGGGCGCGCTGGTCTTGCCGCCCACGCCGCAGGCGCTCAACACGGGCAGGCTCGCCGCAGCGGCTCCCGCAAGGCCCATGGCAGCGAGCATGTCCCGCCGCGAGATCCGCGGCCCGGTGTTCCTTGGTCGTGCACTCATCGCGGCAGTCCTTTTCTCAGGCGGGGATCAGAGAGACCTTGACCGACTCCTTGCCGCTGGCGACCAGATCCAGACCCTGCTGGAACTCGGTGAGCGGCAACTGATGTGTGCAGATCTCGTTCATCGGCAGCACGCCGTCCTCGATCATCTTGATGGCGGCGGGCCAGCAGTAGGGGCCGAGGTGCGCGCCCAGCACGTCGAGTTCCTTGTCGTCGCTGATGATGCTCCAGTCGACGGACACGTCGCTGCCGAACACGCCGTACTCGACGTATCGACCGAGTTTGCGTAACGCGTTGAGCCCCTGCGGAACCGCGGAGGGGTGGCCGGTGCCTTCGAGGTAGACGTCGGCGCCGTAGCCGCCGGTGAGCTCCTTGATGATGGCGACCGCGTCCTGTTCGGCGATGTTGATCGTCATGTCGGCGCCGCAGCCCTCGGCCAGCTTCAGCTTGTCCGGCGCCATGTCCAGCGCGATGACATGCATCGGGCTCTTGGCGCGGGCGCCCGCGACCATGCCGAGCCCGATCGGTCCGCAGCCGGCGACGACGACGGTGTCTTCGAACGTGATCCGCGCCCGCTCGACGGCATGCAGCGAGCAGGAAAGCGGTTCGGCGAACGCCGCATGGTGCGGTGCGATATCACCGGAGACCTTGTGCACCAACGCTTCTGCGGGGTAGACCATGTAGCTGGCCATGGCACCCGGGGTGCGCCGCTTGAACCCGTACAGGTCGTGCGGCTGGCACATGTGGTACTCGCCGCGCTTGCAGAACCGGCATTCCCAGCACGGCACGATCTGCTCGGACACCACGCGGTCGCCAACCGCGATGCCCCAACGCTGCGCCGCCTCGTCGTCGAGGGCCACGACGCGGCCCGCGAACTCGTGTCCGGGAATGACCATCGTCTCGGCCCAGGCCGGACGGTTCTCGTCGCCCCAGAATTTCGCCGCGCCGTGATAGCACTTCAGGTCGCTTGCGCAGATGCCGACGGCTTCGACCTTGATCAGCGCCTCCCCCGCCCGACGCTCGGGTACGGCCACCTCCTCGAGTCGGTAGTCCTTGGGCCCGTGACAGACGACTGCCTGCATTTTTTCGGGGACTTGATCGGACATCTGCCACTCCATTCGATGTCGGCCTCAGCGCTGGTCACGTATCGGTCTCGATGTGGTTGCCATCACACTAAACCAGCTGCTGCACAGATGTCCAGAACAATTGTTCATGCGAACTTCGGCCCAGAACAGATGTTCAGTGTCATACTCGATTCGTGCCCCGGTCAGCACAGCCAGTTCACCCGACCGGTGTCGACGAGCCGGTTGGCTCCGACACCGAAGCCGGCCATTTCCCGGCGTCGCTGCTGTATGCCGCGGCAAAGCTGTACTACACCGAAGACGCCACCCAGGCGGACGTCGCCGCTGCGCTGGGTACCAGTCGTGCGACCGTGAGTCGACTACTGGCCGAGGCGAAGCGGCGGGGCATTGTTCGCATCGAGGTGGTGCCCCCTGCCGAGGTGGCCGCAGGCGATCTCGCCGACCGGCTAACCCGCGCACTGTCACTCGCGACCGTCTACCTCAGCCATCCCCTACCCAACCCCGGCCCCGGCCGCACGACCGTCGACGTGATGGGGGCCGCCCTCGCACCCGCCGTCGGCAGGGCGCTGTCCGCGGCAGGGCTGCTGCCCGGTGACGTGCTGCTGGTCTCGTCCGGGAGGACGGTGTATGAGGTCGCGCAATACGAATTGCTCCCGCTGCCCGGTGTGCTCGTCGCCCCGACGGTCGGGGGCAACGACCAGCCCGAGGAGTGGTACCAGACCAACGAGATCACGCGCTTGGTCGCCAACCGCGTCGGGGGCAGGCCCAATTACCTGTTCGCGCCCGCCCTTCCCGGACACGACCTGTACCCGTCGCTGCTCAAGGATCCGAGTATCCAACGCGTCCTGCACCTCTGGCCCCACGCGCGCTGCGTACTGATGGGAGTCGGCGCCCCGCCGCTGATGAGGTCGGACATTCCCCGATTCGTGCCCACCGAGTCGTCATCGCTGCGTGCGGCCGTCGGAGACGTCTGTTCGCGGTTCTTCGACCGCGACGGCGAGGAGGTCGCATTCGACGGCCACGACCGACTGATCGCGGTCGAACTCGAAGCGCTGCGCCACATTCCGGTCACCATCGCGGTTGCCGTCGGCAAGGACAAGATCGAGTCCATCATCGCCGGCTCCCGCGGCGGCTACTTCAACCAACTCGTGACCGACCCGTCCACTGCGGCTGCGATCCTCGACACCCTGCGGGACGACGGCGTCTAACCATCGAAAGGCACAACGTGACAACGGCGGTCGACCAACGGTACGCGGGCGCACTGCGCCTTGACGGCAAGCGGGCACTGATCACCGGTGCGACGAAGGGCATCGGCGCAGACATCGCGCGGGCCTTCGCGTCAGCGGGAGCCAGTCTGGTGCTGTCCGGGCGCGACAGCGACGAACTGGCCTCGGCCAAGTCCTCCCTGACCGACGAGTTCGGCAGCCAGGTCGTCTGTGCCGCAGTCGATCTCGCCGAGCCGCGGGGCCCGCAAGAGTTGGCCCGGCACGCATGCGACGCGTTCGGCGGTCTCGACATCCTGGTGAACAACGCGGGCATCTCGCACCCCCAGCCGGTCACCGAGACCGATCCCGCCCTGTTCGATGCCACGATCGCGGTCAATCTGCGTGCCCCTGCGCTACTCGCGGCGACTGTCGGCGCGGCGATGGTCGCGGCGGGAAAGGGTGGTTCGATCATCACCGTCGCGTCCGCGGCCGCGCTCGCCCCACTGGCCGACCACTACGCCTACTGCGCGTCCAAAGCCGGCCTCGTGATGGCCACGAAGGTGCTGGCACGAGAACTCGGCCCGCACGGCATCCGGGCGAACTCGGTGTGCCCGACGGTTGTGCTGACCGAAATGGGTCAGCGGGTGTGGGGTGAGGAGGCGAAGGCGGCACCGATGATCGCCCGAATTCCGCTCGGCCGCTTCGCGGTTCCCCACGAAGTGTCCGACGTGGTGGTATGGCTGGCGTCCGATGCCTCGAGCATGGTCAACGGCGTCGACGTTCCCGTCGACGGCGGCTACACGATGGGCTGACGCTAATCGGATTGCCCGAGTCGGTGCACCAGATCCCGTGTCGCGGGGTACAACTCGCACCACGTCCCGTACAGATCCTCATAGAGCGCGCGATTGCCTGCATCGGGTGTGATCTCTCTGGCGATTTTCGCCCAGTCGGTGTCGGGCGGCACCAGCCCGACACCGATCGCGGCGAGCAGCGCGTCGCCGTAGCTGGCACCGATGGCCTGTTCGGGGACCAACTGGGGACGCCCGGTGACGTCGCTGACCGCCTGCGCCCACACGGGGCTGCGCAGGCCGCCACCCACCGCGACGGTCCGCTCGCCTGCGTGCGCATCGTCGAACCGCTCGAGAATCTGCCTGATACCGAAGGCGATTCCCTCGTATGCCGCACGGAATATGTGGCCGCGACCGTGTCGCAGCGTCAGCCCGGCGACCACTCCCCTCGCCTGCGGATCGAAGACCGGCGTTCGTTCCCCTGCCAGATACGGCAACATCAGCAGTCCGTCACTGCCGGGAGGCACTGCGCTCGCCTCGGCCATGAGGTCGTCGAAAGACGCACCGCCGGTGACCCCCTGCAACCAGCCGATCATGCTGCCCGCCGTCGAGGTGCCCGCCGCAAGAGCGAGGCTGCCCTTCTCCACGCCTGCCGTCGTCCACAGCGTCGGATCGCTGTGGTAGTCGGCGATCACCTGCACCAGGAACATCGTCGAGCCGTACATCAGCATCTGGTCACCCGGCTGCCGCACCCCGACGGAGAACGCCTCGGAGTAGGCGTCGACGGTGCCCGCCGAAACGGGGGTTCCGGCCGGAATCCCGGTGGCGGCAGCCGCATCCGCGGTCACATGGCCCACCACGTCGCTCGGCCACACGAGGCGCGGTAGCGGCAGATCGCGACAGATCCTCTTGGCCCACTGTCGATTCCAAGTGAAATCCCGGGTGGCATAGAGCGGGTCGCACTGGCTGGCGGTGTGGTGGTCCATCACGTATTCGCCGGTCAGCTTCGCGGCGATGAAAGAGTTCGACCCGTACCAGCCGGTGGCCCGCTCGAACACCTCGGGCTCGTGCCGATACACCCATTCCAGTTTCGGGCCAACCGCCTGGCTGGACAGCAGCGTGCCCGCCTGCGCCAGAATGTCGGCTTCACCGAGTTCCTCGGTCAGCGAAGCGATTTCAGCCGTGGCACGGGTGTCGACGCCGTAGAGGATCGCCGGACGCAGCGGCCGCAGCGCGTCGTCGCAGAGCACCAGGCAGGGTCCGACGCCACTGACGCACATGCCTGCGAGTCGACCGCCGGACGGCATCTTCGACATCAGGGCGGACCCGATGACGCACACCTCGCGCCACCAGACGGACTCGGCATCGACCTCGGCCCATCCCGGCCGGGGCAGGTCCATCGAGTGCGAAATGGTCTCGGTTGCGAGCACGGTTCCGGCTGTGTCGACCAGAACGCCTTTCGTGCTTCCCGTACCCATGTCGATCCCGAGCAGCAGTTCCACGCGTTCACCCTAATGGCACGGATCCGTCGACGATTGTCCGCATATGCCTGAATACTCTGGACAGATCGTTAAGCGAACCCGAACAATCAAACCGTGGAGATCTGGGAAATCGCGATCCGCGAATCGGTCAGGCAGACATTGGCCGATTACACCGCAGGCACCGACCGCAATCGGCTCCCCGACATCGCGGCATGTTTCGCGCCTGACGGTGCCCTGACGATCAGCGGCAGGGAGCCCATGGTCGGGCCCGAGGCCATCGTCGCGGGTCTGGGTGCCCAGGTGACTCGCTTCGCCGCCGGGTCCGTCCCGTTGACCCATGTGCGACACCATGTCTCGAGCATCCGGTTCGGGCTGGTAGCGCCGGATCGGGTCGAGGTGGGCAGCTACTTCCTCGCTGTCACGAACATCGGTGTCGATCACTGGGGCAGGTATCGCGACGTACTCGTACCCGTTGGCGACCGGTGGCTGTTCGCCTCGCGAGAGGCGTCCGCCGACGGCTTCTCCCCCGACAGCCTGATGCGCTGACATGGACACCCGCCGACTGCAACTGCTGCTGGCCCTGTCGCGACTCGGGTCGATGCGCGCGGTCGCCGACGTCCATCACCTGACCACGTCGACGGTGTCGCAGCAGATCGCCGCGCTCGCCCGGGAAACCGGCGCGCAGCTGATCGAACCCGAGGGCAGGCGCGTGCGGTTGACACCTGCGGGACAGCGCCTGGCCGACCACGCGGTGACGATCCTGGCCGCCATCGAGAGCGCCCGCCTCGACCTCGACCCGGACGCCGAGCCCGCGGGCACCGTCCGCGTCGGCGGCTTCGCCACCGGACTTCGGGTCTCGCTGCTGCCGATGATCGCCGACCTCGCCGAGCGCTATCCGAACGTGGATTTCGTGATCAGCGAGTACGAGCCGATCGAAGTGTTCGCGCTGCTCACCAACGACGACCTCGATCTGGCTCTCACCTACGACTACAACCTGGCGCCCGCCTCCCCCGGTCCCGCGCTGGAAACCGTCCCGTTGTGGTCAGTCGAATGGGGCCTCGCCGTGCCGACGGACTCCGCAGCACGCGGCAAGACCGGGATCGGCGCGTTCGCCGATCAGACGTGGATCGTCAACTCCCGCAACACCGCTGACGAGGACGCGGTACGGACACTCGCATCGCTGGAGGGCTTCACCCCGCGGATAGCCCACCAGATCGACAGCCTCGACCTGGTCGAGGATCTGGTGATCGCGGGGTATGGGGTCGGCCTCCTCCCGATCGGCAGGCCGACCGACCCGGGTGTGACCGTGCTTCCATTGGCCGATCCGAAGGTTGTGCTCACCGCCTACGCCGCGACCAGGCGCGGTCGATCCACGTGGCCGCCGCTTCGCGTCGTCCTCGATCGGCTTCGCCCTGCGCCCGGCGAGCCGCTGCCGTGGCCCGCATGGCCGCGACCCGTGGCAGGCCCTGACTGACTCAGGCGGCCTTCGACCGTTTCCAACGGCGGCGCGTGTCGGTGGACCAGAGATGCGCGCACGCGGGGCATTGCATGTGCACGACCGAGCCCAGGTTGCTCAGCAGATACTGCCAGTGCACGGCACAGTTCGCGCTGCTCTGGCACTCGCCGCAGCCGTGCCCGTGCCGGCACCGGGGACAATCCAGCCATGCGCGGCGGGACCGGTCCGCCGTCGGGTCAATCGGCAACACGGTCACTGTCCCGCTCCGGCAGCACGCCGGCGCTGACCAACTCGTCGTAGATGCGTTGCTGGTCCTCGTCGAGGTTCGAGTAGAGCATCTCGTACGCCTTGTCCTCTTCGGCAAGCACGGCGACCGGGTCCCAGTCGTCGCCGATCGCCTCGAGCACAGCAGTGCGCCGGCGGGCCTCGTCCAACGTCATGTCGAACGAAATGTCGAGATCGGCCACGGTGCACCTCCCGTCCTTCAGTCACGTGATTGAAGGGCGAGAGTGCCCGTTGGTCGCGGGTCCAGACAATGAACTACGTCACGCCGGTACTGCGAAATCGGTCACAGACGCCTGTCAGCTCTGCCCCAACGTCAGGGGCGCGGCAGCGCGGTATGCCTCGAGGACCTCCGGGGTCGGCGCGCCGGTGAACATCGTGGTGATGCCGAACGACCAGTTCGGCGGTGCGTCGGAGGGCGACAGGGTCCACGCCGCCTGACGGGCCGCGCCCAGTGCCACGTACTCCGCGGGCGTCGGCACCAGCACCGGCTTACCGAGGATCGACGGCGCAATGACGCGCACCGCCTCCGACCGCGCGCCGCCGCCCACCAGGATGATCCGCTCGGCGTCGACTCCTTGCGCCGAGATCTTGTCAAGGCAGTACGCCAACGAGCACAGCAAGCCCTCAACGCCGGCGCGCGCGATGTTGGCCGCGGTCAGGTTGCGGGCCGTCATGCCCTGCAACGCCCCCGACGCGTTCGGCAGGTTCGGCGACCGTTCACCTTCCAGGTAGGGCACCAGGGTCAGGCCCTCGGCGCCCGCGGGCGCCGACAGCGCCAAGCGGTCGAGCTCGTCGTAGTCGACGCGCAGCATCGCCGCGACGGCGGCCAGCACCGGCGCACCGTTCAGCGTGCAGACCAGCGGCAGTTGCCGACCCGTCGCGTCGGCGAACCCGGCGACGATCCCCTCGGGGTCGTGGGGTGCCGCGTGGCCGACGGCGCTCACCACGCCGGAGGTACCGAGCGAGACGATGCAGTCACCCGGTTGAGCGCCGAGACCCAGTGCCGCCCCGGCATTGTCGCCCGCGCCGGGCCCGAGCGCCGCGCCGGCCGGTGTCCGGCCGGCGGTGTCGTGCGGACCGAGAACCGCGGGCAGGGAAGGTCGCCGTCCCCGCATCGCCAGTTCCAGCAGGTCGTAGGTGTAGCGGTTGGATTCGGCGGAGAAGTAGCCGGTCCCGCTGGCGTCGCTGCGGTCGGTGCGCAGCTCGGCGATGTCCGTGGAACCGGACAGACGCCAGGTGAGCCAGTCATGCGGCAGACACACCGCTGCCGTGGCGGCCGCGTGGTCCGGTTCGTTGTCGGCCAGCCACCGCAATTTGCTCACGGTGATCGCCGCGACTGGAACAACGCCGATGCGCCGGGCCCACTCCGCGGCTCCGCCGAGCTCACCGACGAGGTCGGCGGCCGCGGCGCTCGATCGAGTGTCGTTCCACAGCAGGGCATCCCGAACGATCTCGCCGGCGTCGTCCAGGCACACCATGCCGTGCTGCTGAGCACCCACCGACACGGCTGCGACGTCGTCGATGCCGCCGGCCTTCTCCACGGCCGCTCCGAGCGCGTCCCACCACCGTCGCGGATCGACCTCGGTGCCGTCGGGGTGCGCTGCTGTCCCGGACCGGACGATCTCCCCGGTTTCCGCGTCGCACACGAGCACCTTGCAGGACTGCGTAGACGAGTCGACACCCGCGACGAGGCTCATTCCTGCGAAGTTACCGCAGACGGCGGCGACGAATTGTTTGATCGATCTGTCAACGGCAACTCCCCTGCCACAATGAACATCGTGGACACGGAGCATCCGGACGCCGAGAGGCGTTGGGATTCCGACCGCGACGAAACGGAAGCTCAACGGCTGGACCGCAATTGGTCCAGCCTGCTGCAGGAGCTCAGGGTCACCCAGACCGGGGTTCAGCTGCTCACCGGATTCCTTCTCACCATCCCGTTCCAGCAGCGTTTCACCCAGCTCGACGGCACGATCAAGACCGTGTACCTGATCACGGTCGCCTGTTCGCTCGGTGCCACCGTGTTGCTGGTCGCTCCCGTCGGGATGCACCGTGTCCTCTTCCGCAGGCACCGGTTGGATGCAATCGTGTCGGCCTCGCATCTCTGCGCGGTCGCCGGCCTCGTCCTCCTGGGCTTCGCACTCGCGGGTGTGGCCGCGGTGATCTTCCATGCCGTTGTCGGACCCGACGCCGGGTGGATCGCCGGCGGCTGCACGCTGGGCGCATTCGTCCTGTTCTGGTTCGTGATCCCGCTGCCGCTTCGCCGCAGGGCCGACAGGACTTACTAGGGTTTGTGACGCGCAGGCCTTGGGAACCCCTGGGCCATGTTGATCCGACGTATCGCGCGCCCGCTCCTTTCAGTGGCTTTCATCGGGCAGGGGGTGGATGCACTCCGCAACCCCAAACCCGCCGCCGACGCCGCCCGCCCCGCACTTGACGGTATGCGTGCACTCCCCGACCCGATCGGCCCGAAGGTGCCGTCGGATGCCGAGACGTTCGCGCGGGTCAATGCCGCCGTGCAGGTCGGCGGCGGACTGCTGCTGGCGACGGGCAAAATGCCGCGACTCGCTTCTGCCGCACTGGCTTTCACTGTCATCCCGGGAAGCCTCGGCGGACACATGTTCTGGACTCAGTCCGACCCTCAGCGCAAGGCGGACGAGCGGAGAGCGTTCATGACCGACCTCAGCCTGCTCGGCGGCCTGATCATCGCCGCGGTCGACACCGAGGGCAAACCGTCTCTCGGCTGGCGCGGCAGGCGCGCGGCCCGCAAAGTCTCTGAAGCGGTCACCGCGGCGCTGCCCGTCGGTGCCGCGTCCGGCGGCGCACTGACCGACAGCGCATTCGCCGAGAAGTTGGGCCACGGCCTCAACGCGGCGCGTGAGCGGGGTGCGGAGCTGGCGGACGTCGCCCGCGACCGAGCACCGGAGATCGCCGAGGCCGCACGCGAACGTGCCGCCACGCTGGCGGAGATCGCCCGCGAACGTGGACCCGAGATCGCCGAGGCCGCGCGGGGACGCGCCGCCGAGTTGGCCGACGTCGCACGCGACCGCGCCCCCGAGATCGCCGACGCCGCGCGGGGACGCGCAGCAGGGCTGGCCGAGGTGGCGCGCGATCGCGCACCCGAGCTTGCCGAAGCGGCCCGCGACCGGGCGGAGGCGGCCCGCGACCGCGCGAGTGACCTCGCCGGAACCGCGCGCACGCAGACCAAGCAGATCAAGCGCGAGGCGAAGAAGCAGAAGCGCCGCCTGAACTGAGCCACGCCGGGAGGACATGTCGGACCGGTAGATTGGCGCTACCCAACACCTTCAGACCAGAAGGGCCAGGAGCGCTATGACCACCGATCCGACATACGGCGGCGACCCACGAAGCTATCCCCCGCCGTTTCCCGCGGGCCTCGAACCGGGCGGCCTCGTCGTCCGGTTCTTCGCTCGGCTCATCGACGGCATCATCGTGGGAATCGTCAGCTTTCTGCTGAGCTTCTTCACCGACACGCTGTCGAGCATCTGGGTGACCGGGTTGTTCACCGGCCTGCTGATGTTCGTCTATTTCCTCGCGTTCGAGACTGCGCAGGGCTGGACACCGGGCAAGCGGGTGCTGGGCCTACGGGTGCACGGTCCCGGCGGCGCCCCGAAACCGACGGCGCAGCAGGCGGCGATCCGGAACGTATGGACGTTGTTCCCCATCGTCCCGTTCGTGGGTGGCCTGCTCGCCTTCGTCGCCATGATCGTGATCGCGGTGACGATCAGCGGGAGCCCGACCAAGCAGGGCAAGCACGACCAGTTCGCGGGCGGCACCCAGGTCGTCAAGGGCTGACGCGATGGTCGGGCGTCAGATCACCAGCCCGAGCAGCAGCACCAGGATCAGCCCGGTGACGGACAGCACGGTCTCCATGATCGACCACGACTTGATGGTCTGACCGACGCTCATCCCGAAGTACTCCTTCACCAACCAGAAGCCGGCGTCGTTGACGTGGGAGAAGAACAGCGAGCCGGCGCCGATGGCCAGCACCAGCAGCGACAGGTGGGTGTTGCTCAGTGTCTCCGCGACCGGTTGCAGGATGCCC
>DATEIG010000474.1:0-6109 GCA_035279185.1 Mycobacterium sp. | reverse complement strand
CCGAGAACATCCGCTACCTGATGACCAAGCGCGACCGCATGGGCCACGATCTCAGCGGCCTCGACGACTACGACGAAGTGGTTCCCGGCGAGTTCGGCGGAGCCGTATGAGCCCAGCGGCGGGAGTTCCCGACCTGCCTCGGATCGACGCATCGGGACTGACGCTGGCCATTGTCGCCAGCACGTGGCACGAGACGATCTGCGATGCGCTGCTCGACGGTGCGCGCCGGGAAGCGGCCGCGTCGGGCATCGACAACCCGACGGTTGTCCGGGTGCTCGGTGCCATCGAAATCCCTGTGGTGGCGCAGGCGCTGGCGGCCGACCATGACGCCGTCGTCGCACTCGGTGTGGTGATCCGCGGCGAGACACCGCATTTCGACTACGTCTGCGATGCGGTCACGCAGGGTCTCACCCGGGTGTCGCTGGATTTGTCGACGCCCGTGGCCAACGGTGTGCTGACCACGAACACCGAGCAGCAGGCACTGGCCAGGGCCGGGCTGCCGGACTCGACCGAGGACAAGGGCGCGCAGGCGGCCGCCGCGGCGCTGTCGACAGCGCTGACGCTGCGCGATCTGCGCAAGCGGTCATGAGCGACGACGCGCGCTGGGACCTGGAAGTACGTCCTCATCTGACACCGTATTTCGCGTACGGGGCCGCGGCGCTGATTTTCGCCGTCCACGTGATCGTCGGTGTGCTGCTGAAGATCTCGTCCACCGGAGTGATCTTCCAGACCGCCGATCAGGTCGCCATCGCCCTGCTGGGGGCCGTCATCGCAGGCGCTGTGCTGTTGTTCGCACGGCCACGGCTGCGCGTCGGGGCGCCAGGCGTTTCCGTGCGAAACCTGGTTGGCGACAAACTGATTCCATGGGCCGAGGTGGTGGACGTGTCGTTCCCGGTCGGGGCGCGATGGGCGAGGGTCGACCTGCCCGACGACGAGTACGTGCCTGCGATGGCGATCCAAGCGATCGACAAGGAGCGCGCGGTCGAGGCGATGGACAGCGTGCGCGCGCTCCTCGCGCGCTACCGGCCCGACCTCAACGCACGCTGAGCGACATCGAGACCTCGTCGCGGGCGTTGACCCCTTCGCCGGTCACCGGCGCGAAGCCGAGGCTTTCGTACACGCTTCGCGCGACGGTGTTGTCGACCGCGACGCGCAGCGTGACGACGCGCGCATGCCGATCGCGCGCCCAGTCGAGCGCGGCGGCGACAAGAGGGCGGGCCAGGCCGTGGCCCCGGGCGGCGGGGTCGAGCCACAGTGAGTACAGGTAAACCGTCTCCGCGTTCTCCTGCTGCGCGCCGATGAGCCCGACCGGGCGGTTGTCGATCAGCGCCGCGAACTGCGCGTGGTCGCGCAGGCGTCTGCGCCACTGGGCGGCGGTGAACGACGACTCCTGCCGGTACTGGGGATCGTCGGCGCCGAGAGAGTCGGCGAGCGCATGCAGGCGCACGGCGGCGAACACCCGCCAGTCCGACTCCGCGAGCCGGGCGACGCGGGCCGTCACCGAGGGTCGCCCATCACCAGCCCCTCGCGCCGCGGGTCCGCCCCTCCGGTCCAGCCCTGGGTCGCGCGCACGATCGCCGACAGTCCGCTGGACTGGTCCTTGAGGTCGACCTGGTGGCCGAGCTTGCGCAGACCCACGACCAGTGGATCGTCGTCGCCGTTGTTCGCGGTGTCGATGTTGGGGTGCTCGCCGCCGACGTTCGTCTTCGGCGAGTTGGCAGCGCCGAAGTCGACCATGCCGACCGCCTGCTGCGGATCCATACCCCAATCGGTTATTCCCACAATGGTTTTGACCACGAACTGGATGATGACGGAGCCGCCCGGCGACCCGAGCGTCGCGTAGAGGCGACCGCGCTTTTCGCCGTCTTTGTCGAAGATCAGGGTGGGTGCCATCGAGCTGCGCGGTCGTTTGCCCGGGGCGACGCGATTGGGCAACGGATAGCCGTCGGGGCCTGTGGGCTCGGCCGAGAAATCGGTGAGCTGATTGTTGAGGATGAAGCCGTCGACCATGTGGAACGAGCCGAACTGCGATTCGACGGTGGTGGTCAGCGAGGCGGCGTTGCCGAGCGAATCGATCACGCTGATATGGCTGGTCCCGTGTTCGGGCACGGGAACCGGCGTCGACTCCGACGCCCCGAACTCGCCGGGCTTCGCGGTGCCCATGCTGCGCTGTTCGGAGACGAGCGCGGCGCGCTGCGCGAGGTAGTCGCTGTTGAGCAGCGTGTTCGGGGTGCCGCCCGGCAGCGGCACGAAATCCGTGTCGGCCACATACTTGTCGCGGTCGGCGTAGGCGAGACGCTCCGCTTCGGCGATCAGATGCACTCCCATCACCGACGGCTTGCCGCCGTTGAGATCCATGTCGGTGGGTTTGTGTTCGCTCATCGGGAACCGTTCCAGCACGCCGAGCGTCTCGGCCACCGCGATGCCGCCCGACGACGGCGGCGGCATCCCGCAGACCTCCTTATCCCGGTACGGCAGGCAGATCGGTTCGCGCTGTTTGGCGGTGTACTCGGCCAGATCCTGCGCCGTCATCAGGCTGGGCGTGCGTCCCCCCGAGGTGTCGGCCGCGGTGGCGACGATCGCCTTGGCGATGTCTCCGGTATAGAACGACTGCGGGTCGGATGCGATGACACCCAACGTTTTCGCGTACGCCGGATTGGTGAGCTTGGTGCCCGCGGCCTTCGGGCTGCCGTCGGAACCCAGGAAATAGCCTCCGGCCTCCGGATCGAGTTTCAGTTGGGGTGCGGCGTCGGCAATGGCCGCGGCGAGCCGCGGGCTGATGTCGAATCCGTCGTCGGCAAGGGTCACCGCGGGAGTGAACAGGTCGCGCCAGGCTGTCTTTCCGTGCTGCTGGTGCACGTCCATCAGCATCCGCACGATGCCGGGCACGCCAATGGACCGGCCCGACGCCCTGGTATCCGGTTTCGGCTCGGTGCGATCGGTGTCCGAGACCCACCGCAGGTAGCTCTCGGTGGCGGCGCCGGGAGCAGCCTCCCGGCCGTCGAAGGCCTGGACGGAATTCGCCCCGGCGTCGTAGTAGAGCAGGAACCCGCCGCCGCCGATCCCGGACGACTGCGGCTCGACGAGGCCCAGCACCGCCTGAGCGGCGATCAGCGCGTCGGCCGCGCTACCCCCGTTCCTGAGCACTTCGCAGGCCGCCCGGGTGGCCAGTGGGTTGGCGGTGGCGACCGCGTAGTGCGCTGTGTGGACCGCGGTCATGTCCGTCCGGTAGCCGGTGGCGATCTCGGGGTTGGTGGCGATGTTGACCGACGTGCCCGCGGGAGCGGCTTGCGGTGACTTCGGCGCTGGGGTGCCGTTCTCCACGACCTCGCACGGGCCCGCCGCCGAAGGCGGCGCGTTCTCGGATGTTCCGCAACCGGCCACAACAAGGACGACCCCCGCCAGCAGGGCCGTCGACCTTCGCATCGACGGGGTCCGCATCACTGAGACGGTAGTTCATCGGGGGCGTCCGACACCGGCAGTAACCTGGATTGCGTGCCCGATCCCGCGACGTACCGACCGGCGCCCGGGTCGATCCCCGTCGAACCCGGTGTCTACCGGTTCCGCGATCCTCATGGCCGCGTCATCTACGTCGGAAAAGCCAAGAGCCTGCGCAGCCGCCTGAATTCCTACTTCGCCGACATCTCCGGGCTTGCGCCCAGGACGAGGCAGATGGTGATGGCCGCGGGCAGCGTCGAGTGGACGGTGGTGAGCACCGAGGTCGAGGCACTGCAGCTGGAGTACAACTGGATCAAGGAGTTCGACCCGCGGTTCAACATCCGCTACCGCGACGACAAGTCCTACCCGGTGTTGGCGGTGACGCTCAACGAGGAGTATCCGCGGCTGATGGTGTACCGCGGTCCGCGCCGCAAGGGTGTCCGGTATTTCGGGCCGTACTCGCACGCTTGGGCCATTCGCGAAACGCTCGATCTGCTCACCCGCGTGTTCCCCGCCCGCACATGTTCAGCCGGAGTGTTCAAGCGGCACAGGCAGATCGACAGACCCTGCCTTCTGGGCTACATCGACAAGTGCTCCGCGCCGTGCATCGGCCGGGTGTCGGCGGAGGAGCACCGCAAGATCGTGCTCGACTTCTGCGACTTCCTGGCGGGCAAGACCGACCGGCTCGCCCGCGACATGGAGCGCGAGATGACGCAGGCCGCCGAGCAACTCGACTTCGAGCGGGCAGCGCGGTTGCGGGACAACATCGGTGCGCTCAAGCGTGCGCTGGAGAAGCAGACGGTCGTGTTCGGCGACGGCACCGACGCCGATGTCGTGGCGTTCGCCGACGACGAACTCGAGGCGGCGGTGCAGGTGTTCCACGTTCGCGGCGGACGGGTGCGCGGCCAGCGCGGTTGGATCGTCGAGAAGTCCGGTGACCCAGAGGATTCCGGGCAGGGGCATCTAGTCGAGCAGTTCCTCACCCAGTTCTACGGCGACCAGGCCGAGTTGGGTGGCGCCGCCGACGAGTCGACCAACCCCGTGCCGCGACAGATCCTGGTCCCGGTGCTGCCGCCGAACACCGAGGAACTCGAGGAGTGGTTGTGCGGGCTCCGCGGATCACGGGTCGCGCTGCGGGTGCCGATGCGCGGCGACAAACGGGCCCTGGCCGAGACTGTGCAGCGCAATGCGCAGGACGCGCTCGCGCAGCACAAACTGAAGCGGGCGGGCGACTTCACGGCGAGATCGGCTGCGCTGCAGAGCATCCAGGAGGCGCTCGGGCTGGCCGAAGCTCCGCTTCGCATCGAATGTGTCGACATCAGCCATGTGCAGGGCACCGACGTGGTGGCTTCGCTGGTGGTGTTCGAGGACGGCTTGCCGCGCAAGTCGGACTATCGCCACTACGCGATCCGTGAGGCTGCGGGCGACGGGCGGTCCGACGATGTGGCCTCCATCGCCGAGGTGACGCGCAGGCGGTTCGCTCGGCATGTGTCCGACCTGCAGAACACCAGTGTGCTTACGGCCGAGGGGAAGTCGCGCAAGTTCGCGTATCCGCCGAACCTGTACGTGGTCGACGGCGGCGCACCGCAGGTCAACGCGGCCGCTGCGGTGCTGGAGGAACTCGGCGTCACCGATGTGGCGGTTGTCGGCCTGGCCAAGAGGTTGGAGGAGGTGTGGGTGCCGTCGGAGCCTGACCCGGTGATCATGCCGCGCAACAGCGAGGGCCTCTTCCTGCTGCAGCGGGTACGCGACGAAGCGCACCGGTTCGCGATCACCTACCACCGCAGCAAGCGCTCGAAGCGGATGACGGCGTCGGCCCTGGACGCGGTGCCGGGGCTGGGGGAGCACCGGCGCAAAGCGCTGGTCACCCACTTCGGGTCGGTGGCCAGGTTGAAGCAGGCGAGCATCGAGGAGATCACGTCGGTGCCGGGCATCGGGGTGGCGACGGCGACGGCGGTGCTGGAGGCGCTGGGCGTACCGGTCGAATCGTCAGCGGCCGCCCCCGTCATCGGAGATGATCAGAGCAGGGCATCGGGATGACGGATCACAGCACGGGTGAAGAACTGCGGGGGCAGGACGCGTCCCGCGGCACCAGCGCGGAATCCGGCATCGACGTCGTCCTCGTCACCGGGCTGTCCGGTGCGGGCCGCGGCACCGCGGCCAAGGTGCTCGAGGACCTCGGCTGGTATGTCGCCGACAACCTGCCGCCGGAACTGATCGCGCGCATGGTCGACCTCGGTCTGGCGGCGGGCTCGAGAATCACCCAGCTGGCGGTGGTGATGGACGTTCGCTCGAAGGGTTTCACCGGCGACTTGGACTGGGTGCGCAAGGATTTGGCGACACGTGACATCAATCCGCGGGTGCTGTTCCTCGAGGCGTCGGACGACATTCTCGTGCGCCGGTACGAGCAGAACCGCCGCAGCCACCCGTTGCAGGGCAACCAGACGCTTGCCGAGGGCATCGCGGCGGAACGGACCATGCTCGCGCCGGTCCGCGCGACCGCTGACCTGGTGATCGACACCTCCAAGCTGTCGGTTCCTGCGCTGCGGGAGAGCATCGAGCGGTCCTTCGGCGGCGAGACCGTGGCCTACACGAGCGTCACTGTGGAGTCGTTCGGGTACAAGTACGGGCTGCCGATGGACGCCGATACCGTGATGGATGTGCGGTTCCT
>DATEIG010000473.1:0-5348 GCA_035279185.1 Mycobacterium sp. | reverse complement strand
GCGTGCGCGGCCTACGAGAACGCGATCAAGGCTGCGGGGGGAGTCGACCTGCAGATACTGGGAATCGGTACCGACGGGCACATCGCGTTCAACGAACCGGGCTCCTCGCTGGCCTCTCGCACCAGGATCAAGACGCTGACCCGGCAGACCCGGGTCGACAACGCCCGCTTCTTCGACGATGACCTCGACGCGGTGCCCACGCACTGCCTGACGCAGGGGCTCGGGACGATCATGGAGGCTCGGCACATCATCCTGGTGGCCACCGGCCGCAGCAAGGCCGAAGCCGTGCACCATCTCGTCGAGGGCCCGGTGAGCGCCATGTGGCCCGCGACCATCCTGCAACACCATCCGCATGTCACCGTGCTGCTCGACGATGCGGCTGCGCGCAGGCTGCAGCTCGTGGACTACTACCGCGAGACATGGCGCTCGAAACCGGATTGGCAGGGCATCTAGGCAGCGGCATGCTCATCTCCGCGGACACTCTGCTGACGGGCCGAGAGCTGATGCGGCCCGGGTGGATCGAGGTTTCCGACGGGGTGGTGGCCGACATGGGCACAGGCCCCGCGCCGCGGGCCGTGGACCGTCTGCTTGGTGCGGTGACGGTGGTGCCGGGCTTCGTCGACACGCATCTGCACGGCGGGGGAGGAGCGAACTTCTCCGCGGCCGACCGGATGCAGACGGCGACCGCTGCGGCCTTCCATCGCGCACACGGCACCACCACGATGGTCGCGTCGCTGGTCACCGCGGGCCCCGAGGATCTGCTGCGTCAGGTGGCGTCCCTGTCATGCGATGTCCGCGCAGGCGTCATCGACGGAATCCATCTCGAGGGTCCGTGGCTGTCGACGCAGCGGTGCGGTGCACACCAGCCGGCGCTGATGCGGGATCCCGACCCGGCCGAGATCGACCGCGTTCTCGAGGCAGGCGGCGGAGCGATTCGGATGGTCACGATCGCACCGGAGCGTGACGGTGCCGTAGCGGCGATCCGGCAGCTTGTCGATGCGGGGGTCGTCGCGGCGGTCGGACACACCGAAGCGACCTACGAGCAGACCAGGGCAGCCATCGATGCGGGCGCGACGGTCGGCACGCATCTGTTCAACGCGATGCGGCCGATCAACACACGGGAGCCGGGACCGGTCATCGCACTGCTCGACGACCCACGGGTGACCGTGGAACTGATCACCGACGGTGTGCACGTCCACCCCGCGCTGTATCGAGAGGTCGTGCGCAGCGCCGGTGGGGATCGGGTGTCGCTGATCACCGACTCGATGGCGGCGGCGGGCATGTCCGACGGCCGCTATCGCCTCGGGCCCCTGGCGGTCGACGTGGTTGGAGGAGTCGCGCGTGTCGCGGGCACGGACACGATCGCGGGTAGTACGGCGACGATGGACCACCAGTTCCGATTCGCCGTAGAGCACAGCGGATCCGCGCATGACGAGGCACTCGTTGCCGCGGTGCGGATGGCATCCGTGAATCCCGCTAGGGCGCTTGGGCTTCCGCCGGCAGTGCTCGAAGCCGGTGCGTGCGCGGATCTGGTGGTGCTGAATGCCGACCTCGCCGTGTCGGCTGTCATGCGTCGCGGGGAGTGGGTCACCCATTAATCGCGTAGCGGCGGCGTGGATCTGGCTGGTCGGTGCGGCTGTGTACCTGGTGTGCGAGGCGATCGCCGCTGCGCGCTTCGCCGGGTACAGCTACGTCCACGACTACATCAGCGATCTCGGGGTCTCTGCGGTGATGAATGTCGGCTTCATGGTGCACGGTTCGCTGTTTCTGCTCGGGGCGGTCGTCATTGCACGCGGCTGCCCGTCGGGCTGGGGCCGTCGGGCTTTCGTGGTGGCGGCCGCGGCCAACGCTCTCGGCAACGTGTTGGTCGGCGCCTTCCGCAGCGGAAACCATTGGCACGTCGTCGGTGCGGGGCTGGCGATCGTGGGTGGAAACGTCGCGGTGATCGTCGCGGGGGTCGCGAGACGCCGCCGCTGGAGCGTCGTCCTCGGCGTCGTCGGGCTGTCGTGCCTGCTCGCACTGGTACTCGACGGCTCGCGAAATCTACCCGCCGGCCTCGTGGAGCGCGGATCTGTCTATTCGATCATCGTCTGGGAGATAGCCATGGGCGCAGTGCTTCTCAGGCGCGCGCGATGTTCTCGACGATGATGTCGCGCGCCGCCTCGTAGAAGGCGCTGATCAGCGTCGAGAACGAAAGCTCGAACGGGTAGATCATGTGGACCTCGAGCGGCTCGAGGTCCCAGTCGGGCAGGACCGGCACGAGGGTGCCGTCGCGCAACTCGTCGGTGCAGATGATCTGGGTGGGCATGGTGCCGATGCCGAGACCCTGCACGATGTACTGCTTGCACACCTGAAAGTTGTTGGCGCGTGCGCGGACCTGCGGGGAGAGCTCGTGTCGGCGCCTGCTCTTCGACAGGGTGAGCTTACGCGGACCGGCGAAGCCGAAGTCGATGAACGGCAGCGTGTCCAGCTGCGCCGGGGCGGTGACGGGCCCCGGCAGGCCGCGCAGAAAGTCGGGCGACGCACACAGGAACAGTTCGAGGTCGAAGACCTTCCTGGCGATCAATGTCGAGTCCTGCAACGGTCCCGTGCCGAACACGACGTCGAACCCGTCTCTGATCGGGTCGACCATGCTGTCGACCAGTCGGATGTCGAGCCGTGAATTGGGGTAGCGCCGAAGAAACGTGGCGCCGACCCGCGACGCATAGTCGATGCCGACGAAGACGGGAATCGCCACCTTCAGCTCACCCTGCGGCTCCGTCCTGCTGCCCTCGACGAGGGCGCGCACGCCGTTGGCTTCGGCCAGGATGGTCACAGCATGGACGTAGATCTTCTCGCCGAGGTCGGTGACCGTCAGCTGGTGGGTGTTCTTGCGGAGCAGCTTGATGCCCAGGTCGGACTCGAGCTTGGTGAGTTTGCGGCTCACCGTCGACTTGGGCATGCCGAGCAGCGACGCCGCCTTCGACAGGCTGCGGCTCTCGACCACTTTGCCGAACACCAGCAGAGCGTCGATATCGAAGGGCAGATTCTGTTCCATGAGGCGTCGTTCCAAATATGCAACAGGGTGTTGCGCTCATGCGTCTGTTTTCGGCGATTCGGCGGCTGTAATTTTCGCCTCAGGAGGTGGGGCTCATGAGTCACGACAGCCTGGTGACCAAACCCGCGAGCGGACACTGGACCGACGCCTATCCCGAGCTCGGCCGCGGTCCGGTGTCGCTCGAGGACTGCGTGTCCGAGGAGTTCTACGAGAAGGAGCGCGAGCACGTCTTCCGCAAGACCTGGCTCTACATGGGTCGGGTCGAGCGCGTGCCGAAGTCGGGCAGCTACTTCACGCGCGAACTGCGATTCCTCAACACCTCGATCATCATCGTGCGGGGTAAGGACGGCGTGATCCGCGCGATGCACAACATATGCCCGCACCGCGGCAACAAGATGCTGTGGGAGGACGACCCGTTCGCCGAGGTATCGGGCCGGGCGCCGCTGCTGTACTGCCGCTTCCACGGCTGGCGCTACAAGCTCGACGGCACCTTGCACGCGGCCACCCGCAAGGACCTGCTGCTCGACTTCGACGCCGAGAACTGCCGGGTGCCCGCCGTTCAGTGCGAGGTGTGGGAGGGCTTCATCTTCGTCAACCTCAACCCGGACAACACCGAGCCGCTGCGGTCCTTCCTCGGCGAACTCGCGCACGGTATCGAGGGCTATCCGTTCGACGGGCCGCATCAGGTGTACCGGTTCAAGGCAGAGCTGCAGTGCAACTGGAAGATCTTCCTCGATGGCTTCGCCGAGAGCTATCACGGGCCGTATCTGCACGCGTCCTCGTTCGGCGCCCTCACCGCGGAGGCCAGAGAGGCGTTCGACCAGCCCAACCCGTTCACCGACGCGTTGGCGTACCAGCTCGACGGCCCGCACCGGATGTTCTCGTTCTCCGGTGAGCCGTCGCAGAGGACGCCGTACTCGAAGCCGATCGAGTGCGTCTTCGAGGCCAGCGCCGCGGGCCCGTGGAACAAGAAGGCCGACCGAGGACCGATGCCGCCGGGGATCAATCCCACCCGGTCGGAGAAGTACGGTTTCGACTCCTTCCAGTTCTTCCCGAACTTCGTGCTGATCTTCGGTGCGTCGGGTTTCACGGTCCACACGCACTGGCCTACCGGGCCGCATTCGCACATCTTCGAGACGGAGGCGTACTACCAACCGCCGACCACCCACAAGGAGCGGCTGGGCCAGGAGCTGACGATGACGTTCCTCAACGACATCATCCTGGAGGACGCGAGCCCGTCCGAGGGCTTGCAGGCGATGCTCAACAGCGGCGCGCTCACCCATTTCACGATGAACGACGAGGAGATCCTGCTGCGCCATCTGCACAAGACGGTCGCGGACTACGTCGAGGCGGGCGATGAGCGCTTGCGCGAAGAGCGGACAGCCGGGGAGGCGGGGCGATGAGTGATGTTCTGCCGAAGGAATTCTCGCAGCTGGCGCACCTCGTCGACGAGTGGGCGATCGAGGACGGGCACGAGCGCTACGTGAAGCGCGTCAACAGCTCGATGGACGAGATCAAGACGTTCTACGACGCGGTGTTTCCCTACGCCGAGGAGGCGGTCGCCTACATCGACAAGTTCGACTACTCCGAACCGCTGCCCGACGACGTCGCGAATCTGCGCAACCTGCTCTACTCGTTGATCACCGTCTCGCTCGCCGTCGAGCTGTGGAAGCAGCCGCGGGTCAAGCACTCCGCGAACACCATCCTGACGAGAGTGAGCTGACGACAATGGGACTCACCTCGCGGCAGCTCGACGCCGTCGACCTCACCCCGAGGATCGGCAGCGAGATCAGAACCGACGTCGACACCCTTCTCAGCGGAGACGAAGCCCGAAACATCCGCGCCATCCTCGAACAGCGCGGTGTGGTGTTCTTCCGCGGACTCGACATCGACGACGAGCAGCAGGTCGCGATCGCCAGAACGCTCGGCACGATCCCTGAGAACGAGGGGCAGGGCGGAATCTACAAGATCTCGTTGGACACGAATGTCAACCAGCGCGCCGAGTATCTCAAGGGCTCGATGTTCTGGCACTTCGACGGTTCGTTGCAGCCGTACCCCAATCTCGCGACACTGCTGCGCGCCATCACGCTGTCGGACACCGGCGGCGAGACCGAGTTCTGCAACACCTACGCGGCCTACGACGACCTGCCGCAGGACGACAAGGACCTGATCGCCGACCTGCGGGTGGTGCACAGCGCGGAACGGTCGCAGTACTACGTCCGCCCCGAGATGAGCTACGAGGAACTCTCGTTCTGGCAGAAGTCGCCGACCAAGGCGTGCCCGATCGTGTGGACGCATCAGTCGGGCCGCA
>DATEIG010000472.1:0-9100 GCA_035279185.1 Mycobacterium sp. | reverse complement strand
GGTGCTCACGGTCCGTCCGTTCACCGACGACGACGACGCGCTGCGCCAGGCCAACGACACCGACTACGGATTGGCGGCGTCGGCGTGGACCCGCGATGTGTACCGCGCGCAGCGGGCGTCGCGCGAAATCCAGTCCGGCTGTGTGTGGATCAACGATCACATCCCGATCATCAGCGAGATGCCGCACGGCGGCGTCGGCGCATCGGGCTTCGGCAAGGACATGAGTGACTACTCCTTCGAGGAGTACCTCACGATCAAGCATGTGATGAGCGATATCACCGCCGTCGCCGAGAAGGACTGGCACCGGATCATCTTCACCAAGCGCTGACGCGATCCCCTCGAAAGTTCCGCAGAACCGGCGTCCCCGATGACGCGCGAAAGTGTGTGCGTTAGGTCACAATGCGGAGTGGGTACACCGGGCTGGTCAAGATCAAGGGAGGGCACATGAGCGCGTCGCCGGGACTGCACAAAGCTCTGAGTCAGCGTCAGCTGAGAATGATCGCGATCGGCGGCGTCATCGGCGCCGGCCTGTTCGTCGGCTCCGGTGTGGTCATGGGTGCCACCGGCCCCGGCGCGTTCATCACCTACGCGCTGTCCGGCGTGCTGATCATCATGGTGATGCGGATGCTGGCCGAGATGGCGGTGGCCAACCCGTCGACCGGCTCCTTCGCGGATTATTCGCGTGACGCACTCGGCCACTGGGCGGGGTTCTCCGTCGGCTGGCTCTACTGGTACTTCTGGGTGATCGTCGTCGGTTTCGAGGCGATCGCGGGCGCGAAGATCGTGCAGTACTGGATCGACGTCCCATTGTGGTTGTGCGCGTTGCTCTTCATGATCCTGATGACGGCCACGAACCTGTTCTCGGTGAAGTCCTACGGCGAGTTCGAGTTCTGGTTCGCGGGCATCAAGGTCGCGGCGATCGTCGTCTTCATCGCGATCGGCGCCTGCTTCGTCTTGGGTTTGTGGCCGAACAAGTCCGCCGACTTCTCCAACCTGTGGAGCCACGGCGGGTTCATGCCCATGGGCTTCGGCGTCATCACCGTCGGCATCGTCACCGTGATCTTCTCGATGGTCGGACCCGAGATCGCGACGATCGCGGCCGCCGAATCGTCGGATCCCGAGACCGCCGTCACGAAGGCGGCCAACTCGGTGATCTGGAGGATCCTGATCTTCTACGTGCTCTCGGTGTTTTTGCTGGTGACGATCCTGCCGTGGAACGACGAGGGTCTCGCGGCTTCGCCGTTCGTCGCCGCATTCACCGAGATGGGTATCCCGTACGCCGACCACATCATGAACGCGGTGGTGTTGACGGCCGTGCTCAGCTGCCTGAACTCCGGCATGTACACGGCGTCGCGCATGTTGTTCGTCCTCGCCGCGCGCAACGAGGCGCCTTCTGCGCTGGTCAAGTTGTCCCGTCGCGGCGTTCCCGTCAACGCGATCCTGTTCTCCTCGATCGTCGGCTTCGCGTGCGTCTTCGCCGCGGCCTTCGCCGAGAAGACGATCTTCGCGTTCCTGCTCAATTCGAGCGGTGCGATCATCCTGTTCGTCTACATCCTGATCGCCATCTCGCAGATCGTGCTGCGCTATCGCAACAAGGACGCGGATCTACGGCTGAAGATGTGGCTGTTCCCTGTTTTGTCGATCCTCACCCTGGTGGGCATGGTGGCGATCCTCATTCAAATGGGCCTGGACGCCTCATTGCGGTCCCAGCTCCTGCTGAGCCTGCTGTCGTGGGCGGTGGTGTTGGGGCTGTACTTCCTCAACAAGCGGTTCAACACCAGCCATCACATCGACGCCGACGCCGCCGAGGCCAAGGCGCGTGTGCTGCTCGACGACAAAGAGCGAACGTCCGCCGACACCATCGAGAGGTGACGTACGGCCTTGGCTAGCGGCCCCCCGTCGACGAGGTCGTTGACCGGGGCACTGGCCACACCCCATGCCTTGGCGACCGAGGCGGGGACGGCGGCCTACCGGGTCGGCGGCAACGCGATCGACGCGGCGATCGTCGCGGCTGCGGTTCTCACCGTCGTCTATCCGCACAACGTCGCGCTGGGCGGGGATCTGGTCGCGCTCGTGCGCACCCCGGACGGTGAGGTGCGGTGCGTCAACGCGTCAGGATGGGCGGGCGCCGCGACCGACATCGGCGCGCTGAGGGCCCGTCACGGCAGTTGGCTCCCCGCGCGAGGCGCGGATACGGTGACGGTGCCCGGTGGGGTCCGCGGCTGGGAAGCGTTGCGCCGCTTCGGTGCTCGATTGGACTGGGCGAGCACCCTGTCGCCGGCGCAGGCGGCAGCCAGTGCTGGGGTGACGGTGGCGCTGTCGCTGGCCTCGCACATCGCAGACCCCGAGAACGCCGACCTTGTCGGCACCGCGGACTTCGACAGGGTCTTCCGGCCCGACGGGCATCGGTTGCGCGCGCGCGACGACTTCGTCCAGCCCCGTCTGGCCGATACGTTCGAGGCGTTGGCCGAAGGCGGCCCGGACGCGTTCTACGACGGGACCTTGGCCGAGCGATCGATCACCTATCTGCGCTCACGCGGAGCGGTGCTGACACTCGACGACTTCTCGGCGTTCGAACCCGAGGTCGTCGATCCGATCTCAGCGGAGTTCCGCGGTCTCACGGTGCTGACCAGCCCGCCGAACACTCACGGGCTGCTGCTCTTGCGGGCGCTGCGAGCCATCGACGCGCGTGCCATCGCTGATCCGCTCGGCGATGGACTCGGTACGCTGCTGCGAGTATTCCACCGCGGCAACGAGTTACGGGCCTTGCATGTGGCCGATCCTCGCTTCGTCGATGTCGACGTCGAGTCCCTCGTGAACAGCGGCCTCGACCAGATGGCGGACCTTGCCGGCGCAGATCCCAGGCCCGCCACGGCACCCCGCGGCGACACCGTCGGCATCGCCGCCGCTGACTCCGACGGTTATGCGGTGTCGCTGATTCAGAGCGTGTACCACGCGTTCGGGTCGGGACTCATCGATCCGGAAACCGGAGTCCTGTTTCACAACCGTGGCACCAGCTTTGAGCTGAACGGCACGTCGCCGAACGTCATCGCGCCGCGCAAACGGCCGATGCACACGCTCATGCCGGTGATGACACTCGACGGCGGGGCGCCGCGCCACGTCCTGGCGACCATGGGCGGCCAGGGGCAGCCTCAGATCCTCGCGCAGGTGTTGATGGGCGCCCTCGGCGGCGCGAGCGCACAGGAGTCTGTCGCCGCGCCGAGGGCAGTCGTCGGTGTGCAGAGCGACGGCGCCACCGCCGACTCGGTCACCATGGAATCCGACATCACCTCCGCCGCAAGGGCTTCCGTCGGCCGGTCAGGCCTCACACCCGCCGACGTGCCGCCGCACACCGACGCGCTCGGCCATGCCAATGTCGTGTTCGCCGACGCCACGGGCGCGATGACGGCGGCGTCGGATCCCCGCTCGGATGGCGCCGCCGTCGTCGCGCACTACCCGCGAATCGTCGAGCCCTAGCTGATGCGGATCAGCTTCTTGTTGACGAACTCGTCGATGCCGTAGCGGCCGAGTTCGCGGCCGAAACCGGATCGCTTGACGCCGCCGAACGGCAGCTCGACACCTTCTGCGCCAACCGCATTGACGAACACCATGCCCGCTTCGATCTGGTCGGCAACACGCTTTGCCTGCTCGTCGTCGGTGGTGAAGACGTAGGAGCCCAGCCCGAACGGGGTGTCGTTGGCGAGTTCGACGGCCTCCTCCTCGGAGCCGACCTTGTACACGGTCGCCACCGGTCCGAACAGCTCCTCCTTGTAGGACGGCGACTTCGGCGACACGTTGGTCAGCACACCCGGCGGGAAGAACGCGCCCTTGCGCTCGCCTTCGGACACCAGGTCGGCGCCGTCGTCGACGGCACGCTTGACCTGCTCTTCGAGCCGATCGGCGGCCGCCACCGACGACAACGGCGCAAGCCCGTCCGCCTTGGCCAGCACGGCCTTGGTGAACTTGTCGAGGAAGTCGTCGTAGATGCTGTCGGAGACGATGATCCGCTTGGCGGCGTTGCAGGCCTGCCCGGTGTTCTCGAAGCGCCCGTCCACCGCGGCTTCGACGGTGGCGTCGAGGTCGTCGGAGGACAGCACGATGAACGGGTCGGAGCCGCCGAGTTCGAGGACGACCTTCTTGAGGTTGCGGCCGGCGATCTCGGCCACCGCGGCGCCTGCGCGCTCCGAACCGGTCAGCGACACACCCTGCACCCGCGGGTCGGCGATGATGTCGGCGACCTGCTCGTTGGTCGCGTAGATGTTCACGTAGGCGCCTTCGGGATATCCGGCGTCGGTGAAGATCTGCTGCATGGCGGCCGCGGACTCGGGGCACTGGGGTGCGTGCTTGAGCAGGATGGTGTTGCCGAGCGTCAAGTTGGGGCCCGCGAACCGAGCGACCTGGTAGTAGGGGTAGTTCCACGGCATGATGCCGAGCAGAACCCCGACCGAGCTGCGCCGGATGATCGCCGACCCGTCACCCTCGAGCAGCGTGATGGGTTCGTCGGCGAGGAACCTCTCGGCGTTGTCGGCGTAGTACTCGTAGATCGCGCCGCTGAACTCGGCCTCGCCCTCGGACTGGTCGATGGGCTTGCCCATCTCGCGGTTGATGATCTTGGCGAGCTCTGCCTTGCGCTCGTTGTGCAGCTTGCCGACCTTGCGGATCAGCTCGGCGCGGTCGGCGACGGTGGAGCCGCGTGACCACTCGCGGTGCGCCTTGCTGGCGGCCGCGATGGCGTCCTGGATTTCCTGATCGGTGGCCGTCGGATACTCCTTGACCACCTCGCCCGTGGAAGGGTCGGTTACGGCATAGATGGACGTGCTCATTTGCTGTTCTCTCCTTTGTTCTCAGGCGATCTCAAACGTCTTCAGGCTTCGTCGCGGGGGACCACGATCACCGGCGCATCGGTACCCGCCAGAATACGAGCTGCGGTGGACCCCAGAAAGATTCGTCGCGGTGCAGCAAACCGACTCGAGCCCACCACCAATACGTCGGTGTCGTGCCACTTGAGCTTCTTCAGCGCCGACTCCAGGGTGAGGCCGTCGGCGACGAGCGATTCGATCTCCGGTGCGTCCGGCAGGGCCCGCGCCGCCCGCAGCAGGTTCTCCTCGGCCGCGGCGACCTGGATCTGACGGACCTCGATGGCGCTGTCTGCTTCGGCGAGGTTCTCCGCCGACACCAGCGACACCATCCGGATCGGCAGGTTGCCCGCGCTGGCCAACGTCAGCGCGAACGGCAACGGGTTGTCGTCGCCGGGTCGGGTGGGGACGGCCGCGGTGACGGCGGTGACGGTGTCGGGCGCGTCCTCGTGGTAGCCGCGTGGTGCGAGTGCGATGGGAATGGGGGAGGCGTGCAGGAGCGCGCCGGTGACGGATCCGATGACGTGGCCGCCGAAGACGCCGTCACGCGCGCCACCGATGACGATCAGGTCGGAGTCCTTCTGCTCGGCGAAGTCGATCAACGACCCGGCGAAGGATTCTCCGACGAGTACCGTCGAGCCGGCGTTCACACCTCGGTCGCCCAGTGCGCCGACTGCGCGCGAGATCCACTCCTCGCCCTTGTTGACGAGGTGCTGCTGATACTCGGCGCGTCCCGGGTGGCCATCGGGCATCTCCTCGCGGACGACGAGGACGACGTCGACCTCGGCGTCGAAGGTCTTCGCCAGCGCGCTCGCCAGCGCCACGCCGTCGTCGCCCGTCGGGGTAGCCAGGTATCCGACGGTCAAATGCATTGCCGCTCCTGCGCTTTCCTAGAAGACATCCGGGACCTTGACTTCGGTGTCGGCGTTCAGCGTCTCGCCGCGGAAGAACCGCTTGGTGCCGAAGGCGAAGCAGGCGAGCATCAGCGGCACGCCGAGCACCAGCATGCCGACGCCGAGGACGAAGACGCCGCCGAGAGAGCCGAACGCCGTGTAGCCGTAGTCGGGTTCGATCATGTCCTTGGCGCTGATGCCGAACGCCACCGCCATGAAAAGGCCGCCGAGGAACGGGAACAGGCCGCGGAAGAAGAAGTTCCTCGCAGATTCGAACAGCGTCCTGCGGAAGTACCACACGCAGGCGAACGCGGTGATGCCGTAGTAGAACGCGACGGCGAGGCCGAGCGAGGCGATGGAGTCGGCGAGCGCGTTCTCCGACAGGAACGTCAGCAGCAGGTAGAAGAACAGCGCGGACAGGCCCATGACGATCGTGCCGAACGCCGGGGTCATGTAGCGCGGGTGCACGCTGGCGAAGCGCTTGGGCAGCGCCTCGTAGACGGCCATCGACAGGGTTCCGCGCGCGGTCGGCAGGATGGTCGTCTGGGTCGACGACAGGCCCGAGACGGACACCGTCAACAGCAGCAGCGATGCGAGTATCGGTCCTGCGACGGGCTCGCCGAGCACGGTGAGCACGTCATCGGTGTTCATGGCGTTGTTCAGTCCGATGCCGACGTCGCCGAACCCGGCGAACGACTGGATGGCATAGGCGACGAGCACGTAGGTGCACACGAGGATCAGCGTGGTGATCAACGCGGCGATGCCGGGGGTGCGGCCCGGATCCTTGGTCTCCTCACCGACGGCCAGGCAGGCGTCCCAGCCCCAATAGATGAAGACGCACAGGATGATCGCCGCGGCGATCGACGACAGGTCGAGGCCCGAGGGCCACAGCCACGACAGTTGCGGCGTGATGGCCTGGGCCCCTGCGTTCCCCGCGAACACCCGGGTGAGCGCAATGACGCTCGCGACGATGAGCACTCCGAACTGGATGGCGATCAGCACGTTCTGCACACGCTCGGACACGACGATGCCGCGGGCCGACAGCAGCGTCATGGCGATGATGAAGAACGAACCGAGCAGGACCTTGGCCAACAGGTTGTCGGCGAGTTCCTCCTGGCCGAGGAACTTGAACAGGTAGATGGCCGCGACCTCGGCGACGTTGGCCAGCACGATGATCGCCGACACGGCGAGGCCCCAACCGCCGATCCACCCGATCCACGGGCCGAACGCCTTGGTGCCCCACGTGAACGTCGTGCCGCAGTCGGGGGTGTCCTGCGACAGTTCCTTGTAGGCGAACGCGACGAGCAGCATCGGGATGAAGGCGAGGATGAACATCGACGGCGCCTTCTCGCCGACGGCGAGGACGACGTAGCCGAGTGTGGCAGCGAGGCTGTAGGCCGGGGCGACGGCCGCCAGGCCGATGACCACATTGCCGACCAGACCAATGGCGCCGGCCTGCAGGCCCTTGTCGCCGACCGCGGGAGCCTCAGGTTCCGTGACTGCCATGTGCGGAACAATACGGTTCCGGTAGTGACTACGGGGGTTCAACACGGAAAACGTTCACAGAGGGCCGATTGACGACGTGATCCGTCGTTTGCGGCGGGCTCCTACAATCGATTCATGACCGCGAGCACGCGCGTCGACGAATTCGAGGCGCTGCGTCCCCATCTGCTGTCTGTGGCGTATCGGCTGACCGGAACGGTCGCCGATGCCGAAGACGTCGTACAAGATGCGTGGCTGAGGTGGAACCGGGCGCTACCGGACGCGATCACTGACCTGAGGGCGTGGCTGACGACGGTGGTCAGCAGGCTGGCGCTCGATCGGCTCCGGTCGGCGGCACACCGGCGCGAGACCTACGTCGGCGAGTGGCTTCCCGAACCGGTGGTGACGGGATTCGACGGCAATGACCCGCTCGCGGTGGTGGTGGCGGGCGAGGATGCGAGGTTCGCTGCCATGGTCGTGCTCGAGCGGTTGACGCCCGACCAGCGGGTCGCGTTCGTGTTGCACGACGGGTTCGCCGTGCCGTTCTCCGAGATTGCCCCGGTACTGGGGGTGAGCGATGCGACGGCACGTCAGTTGGCGTCGCGCGCGCGTCGCGCCGTCGCGTCGGCGCCGGAACCGGTTGCCGACGGCACGCACAACGAACTGGTCGGGTCTCTGATGGCCGCGCTCGCCGCGGGCGACATGAAGGCCGTTGTGGCCCTGTTGCATCCGGAGGTCACGTTCACCGGCGATTCCAACCGGATGGCGCCGACGGCGGCGCGCGTCATCCACGGGCCGGACAAGGTCGCGCGCTTCCTGTTCGGGCTCGCGGACCGGTACGGGCCGAACTTCCTCGCGACCGCCCAGCTGGCGCTCGTCAACGGCCAGCTCGGCAGCTACACCGCAGGCGCACCCGCCGACGGCGGCTATCCGGCGATGTCGCCCAGGGTGACGGCGATGACCGTGCGCGACGACAAGATCTGCGCCATATGGGATGTTGCGAATCCCGACAAGTTCACCGGGTCTCCGATGGGGACGCCTCGTCGCTGGTCGTCTCCTCACGCAAGCGCTCGTCGGAAGCCCACGGAACCCGACACGCGTCACCGGAATTGAAGCCCTGCTCGGTGATGCCAAGCGCCGAATACATTCTGGCGCGCATGTTCTCGACGCCGATCTGGTAGGTCAGCTCGATCACGCCGTCGTCGCCGAACCGGCGCCGGAGGTCGTCGACCTGATCGTCGGTGATGGTGTGGGGGTCGGTCGTCATCGCGTCGGCGTAGGCGATCGCCGCCCGCTCGTCGTCGGTGAAGAGCGGTGACGTCGCGTAGTCGTCGATGTGCTTCAGCCGGTCGGCGTCGAGGCCGTCGAGGCGCATCAGCATGGCGCCGAAGTCGACGCACCACGAGCATCCGACCGTGCGGGCGGTCCAGAAGACAGCCAGCTCGCGAACGCTGGCCGGCAGTTTCTTCGACCCCGACTGCAGCAGCATCTCGTGTGCGGCGTTGGCGACGAGGAGCCGCGGGTGATGGGCTGCGACGGTGAACGGCTCGGGCACCTCGCCGAACCGGCGCTTGGCGAACCTGTACATCAGCTTGGTCAGCAGCGGGGCGCGCTGCGGCGGCAGGGGAGCGATACGCGTTTTCTGTGTCATACCCGTTAGACGGGACAGCCCGCCGGTGTGTGACACCCCTGACGCGCGAAACGGAATTCCAGCAGCAGAAGTGCGAGTAGAGCGCTGCTGGAATTCCGTTTCGGGAAATCAGTTGGTTCAGTTAGGGCGTGCCGACGCAGATGCCGCCCGCACACGCACCGGCACCGCCGGGTCCTGCACCCGCGCCTGCCCCGGGCACACCTGCGGTCGCGCCGCCC
>DATEIG010000471.1:0-2072 GCA_035279185.1 Mycobacterium sp. | reverse complement strand
GCACCCCGGACATGTTCGGCAGAGTCGCGAACGCCCAAGTGATGCGCGATGTCTCACCTGACCTGATGGACATCCTCGGAACGGCGTCGAGCCTGCCCGTCGACGAGGAGGGCGCCGTCGGCGACGGTGGTGCCGAGTACGCCTTTCGGCTGGCGGGCCCCACCGGCATCTACGGCGGCACGCTGGAGGTGTTCCGGAACATGATCGCCCAGCATGCGCTGGGTCTCGGCAAGCCCAACTACTCACCGCCGGTCAAGAAGACCTCCTAGAGCCGCGCGATCACCTCGGACGCCAGCAGTTCGAGCGTCTCGTCGGAGCCGCGATCGTGGATGAACAGCACGATCTGGCCGAAGCCCATGCCCTGTAGCTCGCCGAGGCGGTCGACGATCGCGGGCGGCGTCCCGATCAGGCCGCCCTCGTGCAGCCCGAAAGCCGGAACGCCGAAGCGCTTTTCGGCGAGTTGCCGTACATCGGGCAGTGACGCGTCGTCGGGTGCGAGCGCCATCACCGCCTCGATCGACAGCACGATCGTGGCCGGGTCGCGGCCGATGTCATCGCACAGCTGACGCAGTACCGCGATCTTGTGGTCGAGTTCGCCGAGTGCATACGTCGGGACGTTCCACACGTCGGCGTAGCGAGCCACCAACGGCAGGGTGTACTTCTCGCCGACGCCGCCCACCACGATCGGTGGGCGCGGCTGTCGAACAGGGCCCGGCTTGATCGGCATGTCGCTCACGGTGAAATGTTCTCCGACGAAATCGATTCGCTCGTCGGCGAATGCCTGCCGCAGTATCTCCAGCGTTTCGCCGAGCCGCGCGGATCGCTGGGCGAAGGAACCCCATTCCATTCCCACGCGAACATGCTCGTCCTCGATCGACCCGCTGCCGATGCCCAGCTGGAGTCGGCCCGCAGAGATCTGGTCGAGGGTCGTGGCCATCTTGGCGAGCACCGCAGGATGGCGAAACTGGTTGCACAGCACCATGTGTCCGACGCTTATGCGTTCGGTCCGGCTGAGCAGTGCCGTCGCCAGCGTCCATGCCTCCAGCGACGGATAGTCCGGCGCGCCGGGTGCATACAGGTGGTCGTAGAGCCACAGCGAGTCGATCCCCAGCTCCTCGCAGCGCAATGCGCGGTGCAGAACGTCGGCGTAGCTGAACCCCATCTGCGGTAGGTACACACCGATTTCGGGTCGTGTCATGTGCGGAGTTGCAGCCTTCCGTCGGTGGGACCCACCCGCCCCGTCCGAAGGGAAGAGGTGTCGCCTCCGGTCGCGGGGTTGACCGTCATACGAGTGACATGGTAACGACATTCTCACGTTTGGAGAAGCTAATTCACGTAAAGGCGGCGGCTGATGAAGTTCACGTTCACCCACCCCATGCACAGCCACCCCTACAACCCCGAGCTGGTCACCGGCTCCGGCATCGCAACGGTCGCGGCGGCGGCCGAGGCTGCGGGCTTCCACGGCTTCGGGTTCACCGATCATCCGGCTCCCTCGCAGCGATGGCTGGAGGCCGGCGGCCACGATGCGGTCGACCCGTTCGTCGCCATGGGGTATGCCGCGGCGCACACCACACACCTGCGCCTGATCCCGAACATCGTGGTGCTGCCGTACCGCAACCCGTTTGTGGTGGCAAAGGCGGGAGCAACGCTGGATCTGCTCTCCAACGGCCGGTTCACCCTTGCGATCGGTGTCGGGTACCTCAAGCGGGAGTTCACCGCGCTCGGAGTCGAATTCGACGACCGTGCCGCGTTGGTAGAGGAAGCTCTCGAGGTGATCCGGGGCATCTGGACCACCGACGACTACACGTTCGAAGGCCGAAACTTCTCCGCCAAGGGGATCACCGCGCACCCGCGCCCCGTCAGCGATCCGCATCCACCGATCTGGATCGGAGGGAACACCGCCGCCGCCCGGCAGCGCGTTGCGGTGCACGGCGACGGATGGTGCCCGTTCCCGGCGCCCGCGATGTTGGCGCAGACCGCGAGGACGGCTGCTCTCGAGTCTGTAGAGGGCCTTGCCGAGGGCATCGACGACCTGAGGCGACGGTTGGACGCGGCGGGGCGTGATCCGTCGA
>DATEIG010000470.1:0-2702 GCA_035279185.1 Mycobacterium sp. | reverse complement strand
TGGGCGGGACGTCACGGCCTGACGCTGAACACCGCAGTGCTTTTCGCATGGGCGGTGGTGCTGAGCAGGCTCACCGACCGCCGCGACGTTGTGTTCGGCACCATCGTCTCCGGGCGACCCGAACACCTGGTCGGCGTGGAGAGCATGGTCGGACTGTTCATCAACAGTGTGCCGGTGGCAATGCACATCAACGGGTCGGAGTCGGTGGTCGACCAGTGTGCGCGGCTGCAGCGCGAGACGTCGACGATGCGCGACATCGGATACCTGAGCCTCTCGGAGATCCAGCGCGCGGACGGCAGGGGAGCGCTGTTCGACAGCATGTTCGTGTTCGAGAACGCCCCCGTGTCCGGTGTCGTGCGTCCCACCAGGATGCCCGACGGGGCACGCTTCACCCCGGTCGAGATGGAGAGCCTCACTCATTACCCGCTCACCGTGGTCTCCCACATCAGCGGCGACGAGTTGCTCGTCCTCGTCGAGCTGCTCCCGGATGCCCTACCGCATCTGCCCGGCGCGGACATCTGCGAGCGGCTGGTGAACGTGCTGCTCGAGCTTCCCGACATCGGCGCCGAAACTCCTGAAGCGCTCGACGTTCGCACAGAGGCCGAGAAGGCCGAGTTCACCCGTCTTACAACACAACCGGTGGCAGTGCCCACAGGAACGGTATGGGAGGCGTTCGAGCGCCAGGTGCACACCACCCCTGACGCCCCTGCGCTCACGGCCGACGGCGAGCACTACACCTACGCCGAACTGCACGACCGGGCATGCCGACTCGCCGTCGAGCTTGCCGAGAACGGGGTCGGGCCCGAGAGCGTTGTGGCTCTGGCGCTGCCGCGCTCCACTCGCTCGATCGTGAGCATCCTGGCCGTGCTCGCCGCGGGCGCCGCGTATCTGCCGATCGACGTCGCGCTTCCGCGGGCGCGCGTCGAAGCCATTCTGAGGCAGGGTGATCCAGTTCTCGCGATTTCGGAGACGGCTTACGCGAACTTCCTCGACGCCGACGTTCCGACGCTGGTGCTCGACGATGCGACCGTCGCCGAGCGCATCCAGGGCAGGGTTGCGGTAGCACCGACGGTGCGCCGGCTGCCTCAGCACAGCGCCTACGTGATCTTCACATCGGGTTCGACCGGTGAGCCCAAGGGCGTCATCGGCACCAACGCTGCGCTTCTCGGCTATTTCGCCGACCATCGCGATCGCGTGTACCGTCCCGCGACAACACGTCTCGGCCGCCCGCTGCGCATCGCGCATGCCTGGTCGTTGAGTTTCGACGCATCGTGGCAGCCGATGGTCGGGCTGCTCGACGGTCACTGCATCCATCTGTTCGACTCCGAAGCGATGCGTGACGCGGACCGGCTCGTCGAGGGCTTGGCGCGCAACGGGATCGAGATGCTCGACACGACGCCGTCGATGTTCATCCAGCTGAACGCGGCCGGGCTGCGTGACCGCTCGCTTGCCGTGCTGGCGTTGGGCGGCGAGGCCATCAGCGGCGCGCTCTGGGACGAGCTGCGGAGTCTGCCCGATGCCGCGGTGTTCAACTGCTACGGGCCGACCGAGACCACGGTCGAGTCGGTGGTAGCACCCGTCGAACAGCATTCGGCACCGACCATCGGAACCGCCAACGCGGGCACCTTCGCCTACGTCCTCGACTCGGCGCTTCGCGTCGTGCCCAACGGTGCCGTCGGGGAGCTGTACCTCTCGGGAGCCCAGCTCGCCAGGGGGTACGCCTGTCGATCGGCATTGACCGCGGGCCGTTTCGTCGCCGACCCGTTCCGCGCGGGCCAGCGCATGTACCGCACCGGCGACCTGGTCCGTCGCCTCACCCACGGGGGCTACGCCTATCTCGGGCGCGCCGACACACAGGTCAAGATCCGCGGGTACCGCGTCGAGATCGGCGAGATCGAGACCGCGCTGCGGTCGCGGCCGGAGGTGCGCGACGCGGCCGTGTCGGTGTACGGCGGCGGCGGCTCGGCGAGCCTCGTGGGTTTCGTTGTCTGGCAGCAGGATACGGGCGGTGACGCGACCGCACTGCGCATCGCGCTCACCGAACGTCTGCCGCTGTACATGGTGCCTGCCCGCATCATCGCACTACCGGAGCTGCCGGTGAATGCCAACGGCAAGCTCGACCGTCATGTGCTGGACGTGTTGGCCGAGGAGGCGCTCACGCGCGTCACCGACAGCGGCGCGGCCTCGGCGGCCACCGATACCGAGCGGGCGTTGTGCGCGGTGTTCGCCGAACATTTCGGTGGCGCCGTGCCCCATGTCGAGGACGACTTCTTCTCCCTCGGCCTCGACAGCATCGTCGCCATCTCCCTTGTCAGCACCGCGCGCAGGCGGGGGTTGATGCTCAGCCCGAAGATGTTGTGGACGGCGCCGACGATCCGCACGCTCGCGACGGCGATCGACTCGGCGGCGCGCAGGACGGACGCCGACATCGACGAGTACCGGTTCGGCGAGGTGCTGCCGCTGCCGATGTCGTCGTGGCTGTGCGAGTACGGGGGCTATCGACGGTTCGCCCACAACGTCCTCGTGCGGCTGCCCAAGGACGCCGATCGCGAAGCCATCGTGACCGTGTTGCAACGTCTGCTCGACGGCCATGACACGCTGCGCGCGCTCATCGTCGACACGTCCGACGGACCGCGGCTCGTCACGCGGGAACCGGGTGTCGTGCGAGCCGAGGACATCCTCTCTCACGTCGAGTTGTCGGG
>DATEIG010000469.1:0-2816 GCA_035279185.1 Mycobacterium sp. | reverse complement strand
CGTGTCGATCGGTGAGAGCCCGCGGGGCGGCGCGCGGGTGACGGTTCAGTTGCCGTTGGCGTACGCGCCGGACTCGAGCCGGTAGCCGACGCCCCTCACGGTCTCGATCGTGTTGGTGCCGAACGGGATATCGATCTTGCGGCGCACGTAGCCGACGTACACCTCGACGACGTTGTCGGGTCCGCTGTAGTGCGCGTCCCATACGTTCTGGAGGATCTCGGTCTTGGTGACGACGGTGTCCTTGTGCCGCATCAGGAACTCGAGCAACCCGTATTCCCTTGGCGTCAAACGGATCGCGGTGGCGGCCCGCTCGACCACGCGGCGCGCCGGATCCAGCGACAGGTTGCCCGCCGTCAGCACCGCGGGCCGTTGCGGGGCTCCGCGCCTCACCAGGGCGCGGAGCCGCGCAACGAGCACGATGAACGAGAACGGCTTGGTCAGGTAGTCGTCGGCGCCGAGTTCGAACGCGTCCGTCTGGTCGTAGTCCCCGTCCTTGGCCGTCAGCATCAGCACCGGTGTCCACACGTTGCGCTCCCGCAGCCGCCGGAGCACCTCGTAGCCGTTCAGGCCGGGCAGCATGATGTCGAGAACGATGACGTCGAAGTCGTTCTCGGCCGCCTGCCACAACCCGTCCACGCCGTTGGCCACGTGGACGACGAGGAACCCCTCGGCCCGCAGACCGATCGACAGAGTCGAGGCCAGCCGCTCCTCGTCCTCGACGATGAGCACTCTCATGGCACGAAACTAGTTCATGTTCCAGGGTTCGCCGTAGGTCGTGACGCTGTCACCGGCAGACGAGATGAGGCGGGCGAACGGGCGCAGCAGCACGCCACCGGCCGCACCGGTCACGGTGCCGTGCGCGTTGGAGACCGCGACACCGTTCGCCGGGCCCGCCACGTCGACCGAGAAGGTCGCCACCTCTTGGATTCCCGGACCGTTGCCCAGGTCAGCGCTGATCGACACACCCGGGAACAGGTTCGGGGTGATGACCGAGCCCAGCGGGTTGAAGACGGGGAACAGGGAGACGTCGTCGAGCAGGATGTTCGGGGTCGTGTAGCTGAAGTTGATGCCGACGCCCAGCGACCACGGGAAGCCGATCTGGTACCCCAGCTCCAGCGTGCCCTCGAACTCGTCGGCGCCGGGTCCGGTGACGATGTATTTGGCGCGACCAGAGTGGAACCATTCGCGGGTCAGGCGGTTGCGGTCCAGCGGGAAGACGCCGTTGAGGAAGGTGTCCCACTGCTGGATCGTCAGCGTCCGGTCCTGCCCGTCGACCAAGCTCAACTCGTTGTCGAGGCCGGCATGGGAAGTGCCGGTATTTGCGAACAACCCCGCGACCGCCAGCACCATCGCGACGAGCATCCGACTGATTGCCTTCATGTTCTCCCTAGCTGTCTGTTGGCATGACAAGCGCACCCTGCCAGTTCCGCGTTGAGCTGCAGGCATGCGAGCTTGGCAAGATGCCGCTGTGAAAACGCTTAGAGCCGATTAAATCCGGGTGTTCGAAACGGCCTCGCGGTAGCGGCTCCGCGCGACGAGCGTCAGCCTGAGGTCGTCGATCAACGGATCGATGAAACGGGTGCGATAGTCGGCGTCGCCGACCGCCCGCGCGCTGATGTACATGAACGTCAGGGCGGCCAGGAACATGCTCGTCTGGATCAGCGACTGGGGGATCGGCAGCGTCATCCCCAATATCTCCCCGTCGCTCGAGCCGTTGCGGGTCCACTGCGCCAGGAGTTCGGGGCTCAGCAAGATGAGGCCGAGCACGAAGAAGATCAGTGCCGCGACGATCGCGACCAGCCCCACCTGCAGCACCTGGGAGGTGGCGAGCACGAACACCACGTTGGCGCGTTCGAGGCGGGACAACGGCAGCGGCGTGACCGGATCGGGCATCTCCTCGAACGGGGTGCCGGCCAGCCGACCGTCGTCACCCTCGGAGTGGCGCGAGCCCGACAGGATCGAACGCACCCGGTCGACCGTGGCGGACGTGATGAACGCGACCGAGATGGCGCCGAGGAACAGCAGCGCCAGCCACAGTCGCGGCCTGCTGACGATCGACGCCATCAGCCACACATAGGTGTTGAAGAAGACGAGCACGGTCAGCAGGACGACAGGCAGCGCGCGGACGAACAACGCGCCGATGAACGAGAGGTTCTCCACCGCCGTGCGCAGCCCCCAGCCGAGGATCGACCCGATCCCCGAGGCCGTGAGCACCAGCGCAACGACGATCACGATGGCGTCGGCGACCAGGTTGGCGAGGATCCGCTCGCTCGGGCCGCCGAAGACGCCGCCCGCCACCACCGCCAGCGCCGACACCGTGGCCACCGCCGTCCGGGTGCGGACGTCGGTGATGCGTGAGACCCGCCAGCCGACCACGGCGGCGACCGGCGCCACGAGCACCAGCAGGCCCAGCACGAACCATTCGGTGCGCGTCGGTTGGCCGTTGATGTCGATCGTGTGCCGACCGGTGACCGCGACGACGAGCACGGAGTTGACCATGAACACCGCGAACGCCGCCAGCGCGGGCGCCGACCGCGGCCACAACCTGCGCACGAGCGCACCCGGCCGCAGGACGGCGGGCAGCCCCCGCTCGAGGAACCATCGGTCGGCGGCGCGCCGCGCCTCGGAAGCCGGCATCGGTGCGTCTCCCGTCATCAGTCGTGCAGTGCGCGTCGGTGCGGTGAACCGCTCAGCTGAATCGCCGCGCGGAACAGCAGGAGCCCGGTCTGGACGCCGACGGCGATCGACATCATCGAGATCAGCGTCGCGGTGAAGATCGCGCTGCTGTGGGTGCCGATCAGTTCGGTGACGCCCAT
>DATEIG010000468.1:0-3873 GCA_035279185.1 Mycobacterium sp. | reverse complement strand
GCTGCTGCGCGACAATCCCCAACCCACCGACGCGGAGATCCGCGAGGGGCTCTCCGGCAACTTCTGCCGGTGCACCGGGTATCAAGGCATCATCAACGCGGTGCGCCGGGCGGCAGAGGCCGAAACGCCAGCCCGTTGAGGACTGCGACGACCCGCTTGACGTGGCGAGCGCTCAGCTAGGTACAGATTCAGGGGGCATTTCTGTACCTCAGTGAGCGCTCCCGGATGTGGTCGCTAGGCGTTCTCCGGCGCGTATCCCAGCGCGCTCTTGGTCTCCAGGTACTCGTGGAACCCGAACTCGCCCCACTCGCGGCCGTTCCCGCTGCGCTTGTAGCCGCCGAACGCGGTGTTGAGGTCGAACGCGTGGTTGATCGCCACCTGACCGGCACGGATACGGCGCGCCAGGGCACGAGCGGCGTCCAGGTCAGCAGCTGAAACATAGCCCGCGAGACCGTATTCCGTGTCGTTGGCGATCTCGACCGCCTGGTCGAGGTCGTCGTAGGGCAGGATGCACAGCACCGGCCCGAAGATCTCCTCGCGGGCGATCGTCATGTCGTTGCGGACATCGGAGAAGACGGTCGGCTTGATGTAGTAGCCGGTATCGAGCCCGTCGGGCCTGCCCGGACCGCCGACGGCCACCGTCGCGCCTTCCTCGATGCCCTTCTCGATGAGCCCCTGCACCTTATCGAACTGAGCCTTCGAGGCGACGGGACCGATGGCCCGCTTGTTGTCGGGGTCGCCCACCGAAACCGCTCCTGCCACCCCGCGCGCGATCTCAGCCGCCTCCTCGAGACGGTTGCGCGGAACGAGCATGCGCGACGGTGCATTACAGCTCTGTCCCGTGTTCAGCATCATCGCGTTCACCCCTGCGGCGACACTGTCGGCGAACTTCTCGTCGTCGAGGACGATGTTGGGGCTCTTGCCGCCGAGTTCCTGGGTCACGCGCTTGACCGTCGCGGCCGCGTTCTTCGCGACCTCGACGCCCGCACGGGTGGAACCGGTGAAGGACACCAGGTCGATGTCGGGATGGCTGGACATCGCCGAGCCGACGCCGGGCCCGTCGCCGAACACCATGTTGTAGACGCCTGCGGGCACGCCTGCCGCGTCGAGCACCTCGGTGAAGATCTGACCCGAATACGGCGCCACCTCAGACGGTTTGAGAACCATGGTGCACCCCGTCGCCATTGCCGGGAACACCTTGCATGCGATCTGGTTGATGGGCCAGTTCCACGGCGTGATGAGCCCGCACACGCCGATCGGCTCCTTGACGATCAGCGCCGAACCGCGCTGCTCCTCGAACGAGAAGTTCTTCAGCGCGTCGATGGCGCCCATCAGGTGGCCGAGGCCCATCATCACCTGAGGACCCGCGGCCAGCGACGGCGGGGCGCCCATCTCCTCGTGCACCGCGTCGGCGAGGTCGCCGGACCGCTTCTGGTACTCGGTGGCGATCGCACCGAGCAGGTCGAGCCGCTCCTCGCGGGTGCTGACCGACCACGTCGCGAACGCCTTGCGCGCCGCCTTGACCGCCTTGTCGACGTCGGCGGCCGTGCCGATCGCGATCTTCCCCGAGACCTGCTCGGTGCTCGGGTTGTCGACGTCGAGCGTCGTGGGCTCGCTCGGCTCCACCCACTGCCCGTCGATGTAGAACTTCAGGTATTCACGCATCCGAGTTGTCCTCTCTACTGAGTGCCTTCTGCATACCATGTCCGGAATCGGTCGTACTTCGGCATCTCCTCGGAATTCGCCTTCGGGTCGATGCACACATGGACGACCCCGACCTTGCCGCTGGCGTAGGCGCGGGCGATCGCAGGCCCGATCTCCGATTCCTTCTCCACGTACTCGCCGTGGCAGCCGAAGCCCTCTCCGATCTTGTCCATCCGGACGTCCTTGCTCCAGTGCACGCCCGGCTGCGGTGACGGCTGGGTGAACGTCCGCTTGTAGACGCCCACCTCGAGCCCCCATTGGTGGTCGACCCCGACCACGCAGACCAGCGGCACGTTCTCCCGCGCGGCGGTCTCGAGTTCGGCGATGTGGAACAGGAACGCCGAGTCGCTGGTCAGCAGCATCACCGGGCGCCTGCGTCCCTCCGCGACCGAGGCGCCGACGGCGTAGGGCAGACCGGTGCCGAGATGGCCGAAGTTCTGGTTCCAGATCACGTCGCGCGGCTTGCACTGCGAGTAGGTCCACTGGAAGATCACCGTCGCTCCGCCGTCGCGGACCAGGATGCCGTCCTCCAGTTCGTTGAACGCCTTGGTCGCCTCGACGACATAGCGCGCGGGATGGATCGGCGAACCCCCGGCCGGGGCGCTCTCCGCGAGGTCGGCGAGTTCCTTCGCGTCGCTCTTCACCAGCGCCTGCAACGTCTCGGGCGCCGTTCGGGGCGTCTCGCGCAGTGCCTCGACGAGCTGCGGCACCACGCCGCGCAGATCGCCGACCAGCGGCACGTCGAACGCGCGGTTGACGCCGATGGCGGTCGGGTCCTGCTCGACGTACACCCATTTGCGGTTCGCGTCGTTACCGGCCCAGTGCTGCGTTCTGCCGTAGTGCATCGGCTCGCCGAGTTCGGTGCCCAGCGCGACGCACAGGTCGGATTCCTCGACGGCGGCGTTGGCTGCCGGGGAGAACAGATACGGAAATGTGCGGTCCTGGAGTCCGGGAATGAACGAGGTGCCGCCGGACGTCTGGATGACGGGGCAGGCCATCAGCTCGGCGAGCTCCCTGACCGCGTCCGCGGTACGCGAGGTGTGAACGCCGTGGCCCACCAACAGGATCGGGCTCTTCGCCTCGCGGATCAGCTTCGCGGCCTCTGCCACCTCGGGTGCGCCCGCGCCCTGGTTCACGAGGCGGTACCGGTGCGGCGGCGCGGGATCGCCGAGGTCGAGTTCTTCGAGTATCACGTGCGACGGGTACTCGATGTAGCTCGGTCCCGGTGTACCCGACATCGACCGGCGGATCGCCTCGTGGATGATCTCGTCGGTCTGGTCGGCGTACTCGATGGATGCACTGTATTTGACCGACGGCGCGAAAAGCGGTTCCTGGCGCACGAATTGGATGCGGCCGCGGCGCACGCGGCGCTCGGTGATGCGGGCGCGCTGGCCGCCGAGAAAGATCACCGGCGAGTTCTCCACCATCGCGCACTGGACGGCGCCTGCGATGTTGGCCATGCCGGGCCCGAGTGTGCCGATGCACAGCCCGGGCTTACCCGTCATCCGCGACGCCGCCTCGGCCATGAACCCGGCGCTCAACTCGTGGTGCGGGGCGACGACCGACCAGCCGCGGGCCTCCGCCTCGGCGAACATGTGCACGAAGTTCGGGTCGGGAATACCGAACAGCGTGTTGACGCCCTCGGCCTCGAACAGGTCGAGGATGCGCTTGTAGACGGGTATGCCCATGGTGGAACTCCTTTTACCGGTAGCGTTTAGCGAGCTCGTGACGGTGAGCTGCAGGGGAACCGAACAGCGAACGATTGAGTGCGGCGCGCTTGAGGTAGACGTGGATGCCGCTTTCCCACGTGTACCCGATGCCGCCGTGCAGTTGCATGGCCTTGCCCGCGATGTCAACGGCTCCTGCGCAGGCGTGCGATTTCGCCATTGCGACCGCCGCCGCCGCCTCGGGACTGCCGCCCGCGACGGCATCGACGGCCTGCGAAACGAGTTGGCGGGAGATGGCAATCGAGGTCTGCATGTCCGCACAGGCGTGTTTGACGGCCTGGAACGAGCCGATGGCCCGACCGAACTGATGACGCACCTTCGCGTAGGCGACGGTCGCCGACAGCATCGCCTCCGACAGACCCAGGCTGTCGCAAGCGATGGCAACCCCGCCGCGCTGGCGAAGGCGTTGCGCCGCAACACCCGCGTCGCCATCGAAGCGAAG
>DATEIG010000467.1:0-3154 GCA_035279185.1 Mycobacterium sp. | reverse complement strand
CTGGAGAAGCTCGAATCACTCGACCTGGTGATGAACGAGTCGATCCGGCTCGTCACGCCCGTGCAGTGGGCGATGCGGCAGACGGTGCGCGACACCGAGCTGCTCGGCCACTATCTGCCCAAGGGCACCAACGTCATTGCGTACCCCGGGATGAACCACCGGCTCGAGGAGATCTACCCCGACCCCTACAAGTTCGACCCGAACCGCTTCACCGAACCGCGCAACGAACACAAGAGCCACCGCTACGCGTTCAGCCCGTTCGGCGGTGGAGCGCACAAGTGCATCGGCATGGTGTTCGGTCAGCTGGAAGTCAAGACGATCATGCATCGGCTGCTGCGCCGGTACCGCCTCGAGCTGCCGCGGCCGGGGTATGAGGCCCGTTACGACTACGGCGGCATGCCGGTACCGATGGACGGTATGCCGATCGTGTTGCGGCCCTTGCGTTGACGTCCCCGTCGAGTCGGCTCGCCGTGCGCGGCGTCGACGTGCTGGCTGTCATGCGGATCGCGGCGGGCGTCCTGGCGTGGCTCGATCCCCGCTTCACCGCGCGGTTGTTCGGATTGACAGGCGACGACGGCGACGCGCAATACGCGTGGCGGCTGTTCGGCATTCGCGATGTGGTGCTCGGCATCGGCACGCTGGCGTCCTCCGGTGCGCAGCGCCGCGCCTTCGCCACGGCGGGGCTGGCATGCGACGCCGCCGACGGCGCGGCAGGCGCGATCAGTATGTCTCGCAACGACTTCACGCGCCCCGCGTCGGGAGCTCCGGTCCTGGTGCCCGCGATCGCCGTCGCCTTCGGCCTCTGGGCGCTGCGCGGCACCGCCCGCGAAAACTAGGCGGCAGACACCAACCGGTTGGCGCATGCGATCAGCGCTCGCAGCGCCGACCAGGTCGCGTCTTCGTCGAGCCCCATCGCCCATTCGTCGCGGGTGCCGCTGCTGCCCCGGATGAACGTGGCGGTCTCGCCGCCGGCGGGAAGTTGGTGGAACGACGTCATCTCGAGCGCGAAGCCCTGTTCGTGAAGCATTTCGGTGAGCGCCGCCACCGGACCGGATGCCGCCGCCGTCGCGGTGCTGATCCGGTCGCCGATGGCCAGCGTCGCCTGGTAGTGCCGTGGTTGCGGACCGAGGCGCGCGGCGGGGCGCTCGTCATCGGTGCAGGCCCATTGCCCCAGTCGCAGGGGACCCGATGTCGGGGCATACGTGCTGCGGAACAGGTCCCAGTCCATCGTCTCGGCCTCCCTGCGCAGGTCCAGCGGCAACGGTGCCGCCAAACGGTTGTTCACGGTCGTCGACGACGTCGCGGCGCTGGTTGCGGATTGTGGTGCAGATGTCATGTGCCGGTCTTCTCGTGTTGGAAGGAGCGACCGACGACGTAGTAACGACCCGCAGCGAGGGGTCGGTCAGGATCAGACCCCGCTGGGGACAGCTACTACGAGTCGTCTCGGAACGCCACAAACCCTAGCCCTGCCCGACGAACCGATGCAACTTCGTTTTTCGGACTGTCTGTGCCCGGTTTTCTTCGCTGCCTGCACTGCCCGCAACCCCCGCGAATGGGATGCTCCCCCTACTTGAACCGCAGGTGGACAGGGGTGGGCCGGCGTTGAAGAGCACCAGCGCTGACATGAACAGAGACAACACAATTCGACCGAGGGATCGAATCGGCGCGTTCCGCTACTACCGTGCCGATGACCGCTGGGAGTGGTCGGACGCCGTGGCACACATGCACGGCTACGACGGGGGCACCGCGCAACCGACGACGGCGCAGGTGCTGTCGCACAAGCACCCGGACGACGCCGCCAAGACCGCGCTGCTGATCGAGGCGATGGCGGGCAACGGCCAGCCGTTCAGCAGCAGGCACCGCATCATCGACAAGGCGGGACGTGCCCGCAGCGTGCTCGTGGTCGGCGAACAACTTCGCGACTCGTGCGGCGAAGTGATCGGGAGCGAGGGCTTCTACGTCGATCTCAGCGATCTGGGGCAGGACCCCAATGTCGACGCGGCGATCGCCGACTTCACCGAGCACCGCTCGCAGATCGAACAGGCCAAAGGCATCCTCATGGCCGTCTACGGCATTCCCGCCCAGCACGCGTTCGACATCCTGGTGTGGCGCTCGCAGGAGACGAATACCAAGCTGCGCAAGCTGGTCGAGCAGGTCATCGCCGACTTCACAGGCCACCTGGAGATGCCGGACAGCATCCGGGAGTGCGCCGACCATCTCTTGCTCACCGCGCACAAGCGCGTCGGCGAGCGGCTAGCCGAGCACGCGAGCGAGTAGCGGTATCAGCGGTCGGTGATCGGCCCTGCCGTTGCGGCGGGTCGGCATGCTCTCCCGCGACGCGGCGTACCACTCGTCCCGCGAGATCACCCCGAAGTCGAGGCGGCGCCCGAGCAGCGTTGCCGCCGTGTGCAACATCAGCGTCCCGGTTCGCCCGTTGCCTTCGCGGAACGGGTGGACGTAGTTGTATTCGGCGTAGAGCGAGGCGAGTTCGCCGGCCACGTCGCCATCGGCATGGTTGATCAGCGCCCGCACGGACGCCTCGACGCGCTTCATCCTGCGGCGCACCGACGACGGCCGAGCGAAAACCTCGTCGCCGAGCCGGAGTTCGCAGATACGAAACTCCCCCGCCCACTCGTAGACGTCGCGAAACAGCGTCCGGTGCAGCCGACGGGCATCGAGGTCGCCTGCGCCGACGTGACCCTCCGAGAGCCTGCGGTGCCAGAGGGCCATCCGGCCCGCAGTCGCGACGAACTCGAGGTCGGCCAGCGTCGCCTGATCCGCCGCTCCGAAGTTGTTGCGCAGCACCGACGTCCCGGGGATCAGGTACGGCGGATCACGCCTCGACCCTGCGGGGTGCGAAGCGTTGGTCAGGTCCGGATAGCGCGACCGGTGGGTGTCCAGGTAGTCCGCGAACGAGACGTTGCCGTTGACCAGCGCCACCAGCGCGGCGATCTGGCCGCCGGTGGGCCGCCAACCCTCCAGCGCCTCGGCGGCGATCGTCTGATCGACGCAACGGCGCAAGGGTTCGGGCCTGGTATCGGGGGCGGACACGGCGTTGATTCTGCGAGCAGGCACGATAGCGGTCAATGACTTGGTGGGACGCCGCCTTCCTCGCCGCGGCAGGTGTGGTGGGCGGGCTGACCGGCAGCATCGC
>DATEIG010000466.1:0-7009 GCA_035279185.1 Mycobacterium sp. | reverse complement strand
TCGGCGTGATAGGCGCAGGGGTCGGCGACCCGACATGGCTCGCCAGGGAGTGCGACGGCGCCCGGGCCGGCACGCGTAAGCCGTGGGGCATCGGCTTTCTCTCATGGGCGATCGATGCGGCGATCGTCGACGCGGCGATCGCGCAGAAGCCCGCGGCGATCATGTTGTCGTTCGGCGATCCCGCCCCCTTCACCGACGCGATCCGGCGGGCGGGCATCCCGATCATCGTGCAGGTGACGAACCTGGCAGAGGCCCGTCGAGCGCTCGAGGTCGGCGCCGACGTCGTCGTGGCGCAGGGCTCCGAGGCCGGCGGCCACGGCGGCGGCCGCGCGACGCTGCCGTTCGTGCCCGCGGTCGTCGACATCGCGGCGCAGACCCCGGTGCTCGCGGCGGGCGGCATCGGCGACGGCCGAGGGCTGGCCGCCGCGCTGGTGCTCGGCGCCGCGGGGGCAGTCATCGGCACGCGCTTCGAAGCGACCCACGAGGCATTGATCTCGCCGACAGAGCTCGGGGCGATGCTCGACGCCAGCGCCGAGGACACCATTCAGGGCCGCGCGCTCGATGTCGTCCGCGATTCGCGATGGCCGGCCCGCTATCCGGCGCGCACGCTGCGCAACAAGGTCACCGAACGGTGGGAGGGCCGGGAGGACGCCATCGACGACGCGACAAAGGCGGCCTACCGCTCAGGCGTCGATAGGGGTGACCTCGACTACCTGCCGGTCTGGGCGGGTGAAGCGCTGGATGTGGTCACCGCGGCCGAAGGGGCCGCCGCGCTGGTCGGCCGCATCGCGCGCGACGCGGAACAGGCGATCGCGCGGGTGGGCGGTCGCGATGCCTGACACCGTGACGACACCGTTCGGGTTCGAGTCGACCGCAGCGGATGTCATCGCCGACGTCGACCTGACGGGCACGACGGCGATCGTCACCGGGGCGTCGTCGGGTATCGGCGTCGAGACGGCGCGCGCACTGGCGGCGGCGGGTGCTGCGGTCACCCTCGCGGTGCGCAACACGTCGGCGGGCGAGGACGTCGCCGCCACGATCCGGCGGACCACAGGCAACGGCACCGTCGCTGTCGGCGCCCTCGACCTGGGCGAACTGTCCAGCGTCGCCGCCTTCGTCCGCGCCTGGGAAGGGCCGCTTCACATCCTGGTGAACAACGCAGGCGTGATGGCCGTGCCCGATCTGACGATGTCGTCCGGCGGGCACGAGATCCAGTTCGCCACCAACCATCTGGGCCACTTCGCACTGGCTGTCGGGCTGCATGCGGCCCTGGCGACCGCTGACGGCGCGCGGATCGTCTCGGTCAGTTCCGGCGGACATCTGCGTTCGCCGGTTGTGTTCGACGACATCGACTTCGCGTTCCGCGACTACGAGCCGTTCAGCGCGTACGGGCAGTCGAAGACCGCCAACGTGCTGTTCGCCGTCGAGGCGGCCAGGCGCTGGGCCGGTGACGGCATCACCGCGAACGCTGTGATGCCCGGCGCCATCTTCGAGACCGCGCTCGGACGTCACGTCAGCCCCGGTCACGCCGCGGCGGCCGCGAAACAGCTGAGGCTCAAGTCGATCGAGCAGGGGGCCGCGACGTCGGTCCTGCTGGCTGCGTCACCTCTGCTGGATGGTGTCGGCGGCAGGTACTTCGAGGACTGTGCGGAGGCCAGGATCGTCGACCGCCGCGGAGCGCCGGGCACAGGTGGCGTCGCACGCTACGCCGTCGACCCCGCCAACGCCGAACGGCTCTGGAACGTCTCACTCGAGATGGTGGGCTAGGCGATGCCCGAAGGAGACACCGTCTACCACGCCGCGGAGAGGCTGCGCGAGGCGTTGGAGGGAAAGACCTTGACGCGCTGCGATGTTCGCGTCCCACGCTATGCCACCGTCGACCTGACCGGCAAGCGGGTCGACGAGGTCCTCAGCCGCGGCAAGCATCTCTTCATCCGCGTCGGGCAGGCGAGCATCCATTCCCATTTGAAGATGGACGGCAGTTGGCGGGTGGGCAGCACGGCACGGCCGAGCCGGGCGGGCCACCGCATCCGCATCATCCTCGAAGCCGGTGACGTGCAGGCGGCGGGCATCGACCTCGGTGTGCTCGAGATTCTCGAACGCGACAACGACGAAGACGCCGTCGCCCATCTCGGGCCTGACCTCCTCGGCCCTGACTGGGACCCGCACCTGGCGGTCACCAACCTGATCGCCGACCCGGACCGGCCGCTCTCGGAGGCACTGCTGGACCAGCGTGTCATGGCCGGTGTGGGCAACGTCTACTGCAACGAATTGTGTTTTCTCTTCGGACATCTGGCGACCGCGCCGGTGAGCGCGGTCAAGGACCCGTTGCGGTTGGTCCAGCGTGCGCGCGACATGCTGTGGCTGAACCGGTCGCGGTCCAACCGGACCACCACCGGCGACACGAGGCGCGGTCAGCAGGTCTGGGTGTACGGGCGCACAGGTGAGCCGTGTCGACGGTGCGGCACCGCGATCCAGTCGGATTGGGGTGGCGAACGAGTGACGTTCTGGTGCCCCAACTGTCAGAAGTAGCTGACCAACTGCCGCCGCACGGGTGAGTCAGCCGCTGTAGTAGTCGCCGCCGCGGGAGAATTCGACGAAGGTGCACGCCGCGTCGCCGACGGACCATGCGTCATGCCCCGGCGGAAGCAACATCACGTCGCCGGCGGAGAACACCTCCTCCGACCCGTCAGCCATCCGCACGCCGAGCGCACCGCTCGTCACGACGGCGACGTGCGGCAGCTCGCACAGGTCGGTGCCCGCGTAGTCCTTCAGGTCGGTGGACCATCGCGCCCCCTTGTCGAAGGTCACCTGCGTGACCGATACGCCGTCCAGCGAGGCAGTGCGCTTGGAGATCAGACCGTGCACGTCGCTGTCGATGTCGGCGAAGCGCGCCTTCTGCATTGCGGGATTAAAGGTGCCCATGCCGTGATTGGACCACGGGCCGTCGCCGCCGGGAACACTAAAACTCACCAACAGCCGCGCCGAAGCGAAATTCCAGCAGGCGTTTCTCGAGTAGAGGCCTGCTGGAATTCCGTTTCGCGGTGACTCAGTTGGGCAGAGCCAGCTTGACGATCTTGCGGACGACGCTGGCGAACTGCTTCGGCAGCGGGCCCTTGTTGTAGGGGATGCCGTAGCGGCGGCAGATGTCTTGGACCTCCGGCGCGATCTCGGCGTGACGATGCGCCGGGATGTCGGGGAACAGGTGGTGCTCGATCTGGAACGACAGGTTGCCGCTCAGGATGTGAAAGAGCTTGCCGCCGGTCAGGTTCGCCGAACCCAGGATCTGACGGAAGTACCACTGCCCGCGCGTCTCGGCCTTGGTCTCCTCGATCGAGAACTCCTGCACGTCTTCGGGGAAGTGCCCGCAGAAGATGATCATGTAGGACCACACGTTGCGCATGAGGTTGGCGGTCATGTTGCCTGCGAACACCCACGGCGCGAACGGACCGGCCAGCAGCGGGAAGGCGACGTAGTCCTTCAGCGTCTGCCTCTTGGTCTTGCGCCAGATCCCTTCCAGGATCTCACGCTTGTCGGCAATCGTGATCTCGCCTGAGCGGATCCGCTCGGTCTCGAGCTCATGCAACGCGACCCCGTACTGGAACAGCACCATCAACAGGAAGGCGTACACGGGGTTTCCCAGGAAGTACGGCGTCCACCGCTGGTCTTCGCTCATCCGCAGGATGCCGTAGCCCACGTCGCGGTCCATGCCGACGATGTTGGTGTAGGTGTGGTGCATGTAGTTGTGCGAGTGCCGCCACTGCTCGGCGGGGCAGGCCGTGTCCCATTCGAACTTCTTGGAGGACAATGCCGGATCGCCGGTCCAGTCGTACTGGCCGTGCATCACGTTGTGGCCGATCTCCATGTTGTCGAGGATCTTCGACAACCCGAGCATCGCAGTGCCTGCGAGCCAGAACGGCGGGAAGATGCCGCCGAACAGCAGTGCGCGGCCGGCTACTTCGAGGCCGCGCTGCGCTTTGATGATCCGCCGGATGTAGGTGACGTCGCGTTCGCCGAGGTCGGCGATGACGCGCTCCTTGAGGGCATCGAGCTCGCGACCGAACGCCTCGGTCTGCTCGGGGGTCAGGGTGACGGTCTTACCTGCGACCGTCTTCTGGAGGGTCTTCTGCTGCGTGATCGTTGGTGCAGTCATGATTCTCCTTTCCTAGAGGGCGATCTCGACGTCGCCGACGGGGGCGGACACGCAGATCTGCACGTCCTCCTCGTCGTTGGTCGACACCGCGCCGGTGATGAGGTTGCGAACCGCGCCGCTGGTCTTGCGACGGGTGCAGCTGTGGCAGATGCCCATCCGGCATCCGCTCTCGGGTGTGAGTCCCGCCTTCTCGGCCTGCACCAGAAGCGGCTGGCCGTCATCGGTGGCCTCGATACCGCTGTCGGTGAACGAGATTCGGCCGCCGGTCGATTCGGACGGAACGGTGAACGTCGGCGGGACGAAGCTCTCGGACCGCGCGTCGGGGCAGTGCGTGCGGACGGCGTCCACCAGAGCGGGCGGACCGCACACGTAGACCGCATCCGGTTCGGGCATCGCGGCGGCCAGGTGCTCGGCATCGAAGTAGCCGGTGACATCGCCGACGCCGTCGCGGGTGTAGCCGTGCAGTACCCGTACGCCGGTCATCGTCGCGAGCTCGTCGGCGTAACAGGCCTCCGCGGCGCTGCGCGCGTAGTGGACGAACGCGACCTCGCCCTCGAAGCCGTGCGCTCGCAGCGTCCGCAGCATCGACATCACCGGTGTGATGCCGCTGCCGCCGGACACCAGCAAGATGCGCCGGGGAAGGATGGCCGGCAGCGTGAAGTCTCCGCCGACGGAGTCGAGGCCGACGACCATGCCGGGGCGGGCGTGGTCGCACAGGTAGGTCGACACCAGGCCGCCGTCGTGGCGCCCGATCGTCAGCTCGATGTGGTGCGCGCTCTCCGCACTCGCCGGTGAATAGCACCGGGTGCGCCTGCGCCCGTCGATCTCGACGGTGAGGTTGATGTGCTGGCCGGCGCGGAACCCGGTGAACGCCTGATTCGGTTCGAGGGTCAGCGTGACGCTGCGCGGCGTCTGGCGCCGCACCGCGACAACCTTCGCGCGGGCCTCGCCCTTGGTCCAGGTCGGGTCGACGAGCTCGGTGTATCGGTCCACGCCGTGGGGGCCGGTCAGCAGCTCCAGAAGAGGCGACCGTCGCGCTCGGCGTGTCAAAGTTTGAGTGAACATGTGTATACCGTGCGTGAGTACAGTGGACCCAGTCAAGGGTATCGTTGGTGATTGTGGTAGGTTTCACAGAGTGAACAGTCGTACGCCTGACTCACATACGAGGAGGTCAGGTAGATCCCGGTCGCGGGACACCCCGTCGCGGGAAGAGCGTAAGGAGGCGACGCGCAGGGCGATCATCGCCGCGTCGCTGGCGCTGCTCGAAGACCGCAGCTTCAGCTCGCTGAGCCTGCGTGAGGTCACTCGCGCGACCGGTATCGCGCCTGCGGCGTTCTACCGTCATTTCGAGTCGATGGAGGCGCTCGGGCTGGTCCTCATCGATGAGTCGTTCCGCTCGCTGCGTGACATGTTGCGGGGCGCCCGCGCGGGCAAGCTCGATCCCAAGCGGGTCATCGAGTCGTCCGTCGACATCCTGATCGCGGGGGTCAACGCGCGGCGCGAGCACTGGATCTTCATCGGGCGGGAGCGGTCCGGGGGGCTCAGCGTCCTGCGCTACGCCATCCGCACCGAGATACGCCTGATCACCTCAGAGCTCGCGATCGACCTCGCCCGCTTCCCCGGATTGAACGAGTGGAGCAGTGAGGATCTCAACATCCTCGCCACGTTGTTCGTCAACGCGATGATCGTCATCGCCGAAGCCATCGAGGATGCCGGCGACCAGGCCGCGTTGGACGAGATCAAACGGACCGCCGTCAAACAGCTGCGGATGATCACCGTCGGCGTGACGGGTTGGCGCAGCCGCCCCTGACGTCACACCTGTCAGCACCGACGGCACCTGAGAAATACCTGAGTGCGAAGCGGTGTTCTTGTCTTCGTGAGGTTCGCAATTTCCGCTGTCGTGGCCGGCGTTGCGGCTTTGGGCGCGTTGGGATTCGCGGCGGAGGCAGGTGCAGCGCCCAGCGGCGTCGGGTCCGCGGCCGACACGGTCAAGAGTCTGGAGGCCGACGGCTACACGGTGCAGGTCAACGGTGCGGTGAACAGGTCGCTGTCGGAGTGCTCGGTGACCGCCGTTCATCCCGGCTCGACGGTGTATGTCGACATAGCCTGCCCGTCAACGTAATAACGTGGCGTTCATGCCACAGCTGGATCTGACGTACCCGCGCCCCGAGATCGCCGTCATCACGCTCAACCGGCCGGAGAAGCTCAACGCGCTGTCGGCTGAGCTGGTGGAATCGCTGCACGCCACGATCGACGAGCTCGCGGCCAACGATACGTGCCGGGTCGTCGTGCTGACCGGTGCGGGCCGCGGGTTCTGCTCAGGCCTGGATCTTGGCGATCTCGATTCGCCGCGTCCAGGTTCCGATCTGGAGTTCCCCCGCTCGGGCATGCGCTGGCAGGAACGCATCGCCGATCTGACCGCCCGCCTTCATCGGTTGCGCCAGCCGGTGATCGCCGCGATCAACGGCCCGGCGTACGGGGGCGGGCTCGGAATTGCGGCGGCGTGCGACATCCGCATCGCGGGTGCGTCCGCGAGGTTCTGCACGCAGTTCATCAAGCTGGGGCTCGGCGGGTGCGACATCGGCGTCAGCTACACACTGCCGCGCCTCATCGGCGCCGGACCCGCCTTCGACATGATCCTGACCGCGCGCGTCATCGACGCCGCCGAAGCCCTCCGACTCGGTCTGGTCAGCCGCCTGTCGGGGGATGCATCGGTTCTCGACGACGCGTTGGAGATCGCCGAAACCTTGTGCGGCTACGGCGAATTCGGGCTCGAATCGACGAAGCAGGTGTTGTGGGCGAACCTCGACGCAGGCAGCCTGGAGGCCGCGCTGCAGGTCGAGAACCGCAGCCAGA
>DATEIG010000465.1:0-4160 GCA_035279185.1 Mycobacterium sp. | reverse complement strand
CGCTGCGGCGATCGGCAATTTCGGCGGCAACTACGCCAGCGCACGGCTGCAACTCGGCCGCCCCGCCCAGCTGGTGGTGCGCAGCACGGTCGCGGTCACGCTTGCGGCGCTCGCGACGGCGCTCACCGGCAAGCTCATGGTGGCCGCACTGGCGGCGTTCGTCACCGCTGCGGCGGCGGCCGTCGCCAAGGCGTCGCTGGACGCGTCGCTGCAGGACGACCTGCCCGAGGAGTCGCGCGCGTCGGCGTTCGGCCGTTCGGAGTCGCTGCTGCAGTTGGCATGGGTGGCGGGCGGCGCGACCGGCGTGCTCGTGTACACCCAGCTGCACATCGGCTTCACGGTCATCTCGGCCATCCTCATCCTCGGGCTCGCGCAGACGTTGGTGAGCTATCGCGGCGACTCCCTCATCCCCGGGTTCGGCGGTAATCGGCCGGTCGTCGCGGCACAGGAGGGCGCACGGCGCGATCTTGATCCGGCTGGGGGCACCTCCCGCTCGCGGGGGAGGGTGCCGCGCGAGTGAAGAAAGGCCTTGCGGTGCTCGCAGCCGTCGTCCTGGTGGCGTCCGTTGCGACCGGTGTCCTCGTCTGGCGGTTGACCCGCCATCCCGCACCGGACCATCCGGAGATCAGCGCCTACACCCGCGGACAGCTGGTCCGTATCGGCCCCTACCAGTTCTGCGCTGTGCTCAACCCCACCGACTGCGAAACACCGCGCACCGACGGCGAATTGGCCGTCGATCCCCGGCACGCCGATCCCATTCAGCTGTCAGTGCCGCCCGCGATCGCCGACGCACCGTGGCTTCTCGTCCGCACCTACGAGGACTCCGACGTCGTCAACGAATTCCGGCCCGGCACCACGCACGCGGTGACGATCCCGACGATGGACCCGCAACGCGGCAGGCTGTTCGGCTTCGCCGTGCAACTGCCTACGCTCGTCCGCGACGAGCAGGGCAACGAGTTCCCGTGGACGCACGCCGAATGGTCGGTGCGGACCGTCTGGCCCTAGCCCGCCGAGTGTGAGGCGGGAACCTGCTCGCCCTCCCGCGTGGGACCCGGCGGTGTGCCGTCGCCGAAAGGTCTGCCGCCCAGCGCTTCCCGACCGTGCGGCGTCAGCCAGTTCGATAGGTCGGGGCCCTTCGGTACCACCTGCGTCGGGTTGATGTCCGTGTGCACGATGTAGTAGTGCTGCTTGATCTGGACGAAGTCGATCGTGTCGCCGAAGCCGGGAGTCTGGAACAGATCACGCGCGTACGCCCACAGCACCGGCATCTCGTCGAGCTTGGACCGGTTGGTCTTGAAGTGCCCGTGATACACGGGGTCGAAGCGCGCCAACGTGGTGAACAACCGCACATCGGCCTCGGTGATGGTGTCCCCCACCAGATATTGCTGGTTCTCGAGTCTCTCGCTGAGCCAGTCCAACGCGGTGAACAACCGGTCGTACGCCTTCTCGTAAGCCTCCTGTGAACCGGCGAACCCGCACCGGTACACGCCGTTGTTGACCTCGGTGTAGATGCGCTGAGCGACCTCGTCGATCTCGTCGCGAAGCGGTTCGGGATACAGCTGCGGCGCGCCGTCGCGGTGATACTGCGTCCACTCGGTCGACAGGTCGAGCGTCATCTGCGGGAAGTCGTTGGTGACGACCTGACCCGTCGGCACCTCGACGATCGCGGGCACCGTGATGCCCTTCTCGTAGTTGGGGATGCGGGCGAAGTAGGCGTCCTGCAGCCGCGGAATCTTCAACACCGGGTCGACGCCGCCGGGGTCCAGATCGAACGTCCAACTGCGCTCGTCGTGCGTGGGGCCGCAGAAGCCGATCGACAGTACGTCTTCCAGACCGAGCAGTCGTCGCACGATGATCGCGCGGTTGGCCCACGGGCAGGCCCGCGCGACGATCAGCCGATACCGGCCCGGCTCGACGGGATAGCCGTCACGTCCGTCCGCGGTGATGCGGGTGTCGATGTACTTGGTGTCGCGGTTGAACTCACCGCCGCCGGAGACGTATGCCACGCCTACAGCATGCCCTGATCGGCGCGCTGCCCCTAGGACTGGCCGTCGAGTTCGCGGGCGACGGCGCGCACGACTTCCGACACCCGGCGCGCGACCTTGCGGTCGGGGTAGCGCCCCTTGCGCAGCTCCGGCTGCACCGCACCCTCGAGCAGCGTGATCATGTCCTCGACCATCCCGTGCAGCTCGTCGGGCGAGTGCTTGTGCTCGGCCGCGGCGGCCTCACGCCTGGTGCGGGTCAGGCTCGGCGGCGGGTCGAGCACCTTGACGTTGAGCGCCTGCGGGCCGCGTCGCCCGGCCGCCATGCCGAATTCGACCTTCTGGCCTGCTTTGAGCGCTTCGACACCTGCGGGCAGGGCCGAGGACCTGACGTAGACGTCCTCGCCTTCCTCCTGCGACAGGAAGCCGAAGCCCTTGTCGGCGTCGTACCACTTAACCCGGCCGGTCGGCACTGGTCTCACCCGCTTGCAATCTCGTACCTACATAAGGAAAGCGTCCCGCCGTTTCCGCTGGGACGCGCATGCGTGATCCTACTCGGAGGCTGTGGCGACCAGCACCCGCATTACTCGGTAGGCTGAAACCACCGCTGGAGGAAGAGATGCGACTGATCCTGAACATCATTTGGCTGGTCTTCGGCGGCCTGTGGCTGGCGCTGGGATATCTGCTCGCGGCGCTCATCTGCTTCATTCTGATCGTCACGATCCCGTTCGGCTTCGCCTCGCTGCGGATCGCCTCCTATGCCCTGTGGCCGTTCGGTCGCACGGTCATCGACAAACCGGGGACGCGGCCGGGCGCCCTGCTCGGCAACATCATCTGGGTGGTGCTGTTCGGCATCTGGCTGGCCATCGGCCACATCGTCACCGCGGTGGCCATGGCGATCACGATCATCGGCATCCCGCTCGCGCTGGCCAACCTCAAGCTGATCCCGGTGTCGCTGGTGCCGCTCGGCAAGGAGATCGTGCCCGTCGACGAACTGAATCCACCCGCGCGAGCCGCCGCGTGACGGTCACCTCGCTGGGCGTCCCGTCGGTGACGCGGCCCGTGGGGCCCGCGCCGGCCGACGGTCCGCTGCTGGACACCTACGGCCGGGTCGCCACCGACCTGCGGGTGTCGCTGACCGACCGCTGCAATCTGCGATGCACCTACTGCATGCCCGCGGAGGGACTCGACTGGATGGCGGGCGAGCAACTGCTCACCACCGATGAGTTGACCCGGCTGCTGCGCATCGCGGTGACCCGCCTCGGCGTCACGCGTGTCCGCTTCACCGGCGGCGAACCGCTGCTGGCCAAACGGCTCGAGGACGTCGTCGCCGCCACCGCCGCACTCGAGCCTCGACCCGAGATCACGTTGACCACCAACGGAATCGGCCTCGACCGTCGCGCCGAGGGCCTCAAGCGGGCCGGACTCAACCGGATCAACGTCTCGCTCGACACCGTCGATGCCGAGCACTTCGCGCACATCACCCGCCGCAACCGCCTCGACGATGTTCTGGCCGGCCTCGCCGCCGCACACCGGGCCGGGCTGAGGCCGGTCAAGGTGAACGCGGTGCTCGACCCGCAGACGGGAATCGAGGACGCGGTGACGCTGCTGCGCTTCTGCCTCGACCACGACTATCAGCTGCGCATCATCGAGCAGATGCCACTCGACGCCGGTCACGCATGGTCGCGTGGGGTAGCGCTGAGCGCCGACGACATCCTGGCCGCGCTGCGTCGCCACTTTCAGCTGACGCCCGATCCCGCTCCGCGCGGTTCGGCCCCGGCACAGCTGTGGCAGGTCGACGGCGGACCCGCCACCGTCGGAATCATCGCGTCGGTGTCGCACGCGTTCTGCTCGGCGTGCGACCGCACCAGGCTGACCGCCGACGGCCAGGTCCGCAGCTGCCTGTTCTCGCGCGAGGAGACCGATCTGCGCGGGCTGATGCGCGCTGGCTCCGACGACGCCGCCGTCGAGGCCGCGTGGCGCTCGGCGATGTGGGCGAAGCCTGCGGGCCACGGCATCAACGATCCCGATTTCGTGCAGCCCGACCGCCCGATGAGCGCGATCGGCGGCTGACGGTGCAGCTGACCGTCCGCTACTTCGCCGCGGCCCGCGCAGCGGCGGGCACGGAGAGCGAGACCCTGCGCGTCGAGCACGGGACGACCGTGGCCGGCCTCGTCG
>DATEIG010000464.1:0-3026 GCA_035279185.1 Mycobacterium sp. | reverse complement strand
CAGGCGGTCGGCGATCATCTTGCGGACGGCGGGAAGCCCGGGGTGGCCTGCCCACTCCGCGACGGCGTGCGTCTGGTCGGCTGATGTCAGCGGCCCGATCGCCCGGATGCCGCCGACCACCGTCCCCGTCCTGTCGAGCATTGCCCAGAAGAGCGAGGTGTCACCGGAACGGCGAATCGCGTCGATGTCGATGGCCGCCTCGATCCCGTGCCTGCGGTAGGAGCGGGCGGCGCCGCGCAGGTACTCGTCCCACAACACGTCATTGTCGGTGGGTCTGGTGATGGCGACGGTGCATTCGGCGTCGGCGTCCCACCAGCTGACGAGCGCGCCGTCGACGTCGGTGCCGCCGAACGCACGGGGCAGCTCGACGACGGTCATCCGGTCTCCCATCAGGTCTTCGGGGCGTGAACAGCTTCTCGAAAAAACGCAGAGCGATGCAGATCTAGCAATCTAACAAGCAAATCTATATAGCGCCAATGTCCAGTTAAAAATACAATCAAATTAAGCATTGGCGAAAATTTGAACAGCAGTACGAACGACCCGTGGCTAACGGGAAGGATAGCGGCCGGTCCCACGCGATCGCGCGCCGCGCCACACTTGACATCGCTTCGAACGTGAGTTCGAATAGCGAGATGCGGTGGGACGGTCAGGGCGTCAGCGTCGATGACGGGGCACTGCCTGGGCTTCAGCGCATCGGATTCGTCCGCAGCGTGCGGACGCCCCAGTTCGACGGCATCACGTTCCACGAAGTGTTGTGCAAGTCGGCGCTCAACAAGGTGCCGAACGCGTCGATGCTGCCGTTCCGCTACACCGTCAACGGATACCGCGGCTGCTCGCACGCCTGCCGGTACTGTTTCGCGCGGCCGACGCACGAGTACCTCGAGATGGACTGCGGCACGGACTTCGACACGCAGGTCGTGGTGAAGACCAACGTCGCCGAGGTGCTGCGCCGCGAGTTGAGCCGCACGTCGTGGCGGCGGGAGACCGTTGCGCTCGGCACGAACACCGATCCCTACCAGCGGGCAGAAGGCCGCTACGCCCTGATGCCCGGAATCATCGCGGCGCTGGCCGACTCCGGCACCCCGTTCTCCGTACTCACCAAGGGCACGCTGCTGCGTCGCGACTTACCGCTCATCACAGAGGCGGCTCGACATGTCCAGGTGAACGTCGCGGTGTCCCTTGCCGTGGGCGATCCGCTGCTGCACAAGCAGGTCGAACCAGGAACGCCGACCCCGAGCGCACGTCTCGACCTGATCGCGGCGATCCGTGATGCCGGACTGGACTGCCATGTGATGGTGGCGCCGGTGCTTCCCAGGCTGACCGACTCGGTCGAGCACCTCGACGGTCTGCTCGGCCAGATCGCGCACGCGGGTGCGCGCAGCGTCACGGTGTTCGGACTTCACCTGCGCGGTTCGACGAGGGGCTGGTTCATGTCGTGGCTCGCACGGGCACACCCCGAGCTGGTCGCCGAGTACCGCACGCTGTATCGACGCGGCGCGTACCTTCCGGCGGAGTATCGAGACATGTTGCGGGACAGGGCAACTCCGCTGGTGCGCAAGTACGGGCTGTCCCCGGAGCGGAGCTCGTTCCGGGCGGCTGAGGTGCCCGCGGCCTTGACGGCTGAGGTGGTCCAGCCCACCCTGTTCTAGGTGAGGAAGCGATCGATCGCCGCGCTGGCGGGTGGGGTGGCGGTCGCCTTCGCCGCCCGGCACTACGTCAGAATCCAGGCCCTGATGGCCGCGGTGCCCGCCGAGTTACGGAGCCCGATACTGCCGTTGACCGTGCGATCGTTGAGCCGACGGTCGCTGTGGCTGGGTCGTCTGGGAATGAGCAGGAGCACCGACCCCGGCCGCGGTGTGACGGTGGCGGAACGGTACGTCGACAGCAGGCCACCGGTGCGTGTGCTCGTCACGACGCCGCTGGGCGGCGGCGACGGGCGGCCTGCCGTTCTCCACCTCCACGGCGGCGGAATGGTCGTCGGCTCACCGCAGTTCGAAGCGTTCGAATCCGGCCGCCTGGCACGAGAACTCGGGGCCGTCATCGTCTCACCGGACTACCGGCTGGCGCCCGAGCATCCCTTTCCGGCCGCCCTCGACGACTGCATGGCGGCTCTGAAGTGGATGCGCGACAACGCCGATGAACTGGCCATCGACCCTGGCCGGATCGCCGTGGCGGGTTCGAGCGCGGGCGGAGGGCTGTCCGCGGCGGTGGCGCAACGCAGCAGCGACGAGGGCATGGACTTACGGGCGCAGGTGCTGGTCTACCCGATGATGGACGACCGCACCGCACTGCGCGACGATCATGGCGGTCGCGGCCGCTTCATGTGGACGCCCGCCTCGAGTCGGTGGGCGTGGACGGCGTATCTGGGTCGCGAACCGCGGGAGGCCGATGCCCCGCAATACGCGGCTCCCGCGCGGCGCACGGACCTACGGGGACTGCCGCCGGCCTGGATCGGCGTCGGCGATCTCGACATCCTTTACAACGAGGGGGTCGACTACGCCGAACGGCTCGTCGCCCACGGCGTGCCATGCGAACTCGTCGCGGTGCCGGGCATGTATCACGGCGCCGACGGCATCAAGCCGAAAGTGCCTGCCATGCAGGCGTTCCGACGCGGGATGTCCGAGCACCTGCGGGCCTGGCTGTGATCAGCCCTTGTTGCGCTTGACCTCTTTGAACGGCACGCCGCGATCGGCGGCCGGTTCTCGAGGGAAGCCAAGAACGCGCTCGCCGATGATGTTGCGCGCGATCTCGGTGGTGCCGCCGCCCAGCGCCGCCGTCTGCCGGGACAGATAGCGCTCACCGAAGCGCAGCAGGCCTTCACCGCCTTCGACGACGCCGGCGCTGCCGGAGAGTTCCACTGCGGTGTCGAAAGCCACCTGGTGGGTCTCGGCGTGGGTGATTCGGATGATCGAACCCGCTGCGGGAGGCAGCGAACCGTCGAGGACACCGTGATAGACGTGGTCGATCAGCCGTTCCTGGACCGCCTTGTGCACGATGGCGCGGCCCGCCCGCTCACGCGCCCTGTC
>DATEIG010000463.1:0-16536 GCA_035279185.1 Mycobacterium sp. | reverse complement strand
GGGCGAGGGCAACCGAACCCGGGGTGTGGCCGCGCAGGTGGATGACGTCGAAGGTGAGGTCGCCGATCGTGATCGTGTCGCCGTGGGTCAGGTACCGGTCGGGTTTGACCGGCAGCGGCTCGGAGTCGAGTTCGTGCGCCGCCGTCGGCACCCCGGTGGCCTTGGCCACGGCCTCGAGCGCCTGGATGTGGTCCCAGTGCTGGTGGCTGGTGACGATCAGCGACAGCTTCGGCGCGTACCGCTCGATCAGTTCGAGCAGAATGTCGGCGTCATTGGCGGCGTCGATGAGTAGCGACTCGCCGGTCTGGGAACAGGTGATCAGGTAGGCGTTGTTGTCCATCTGGCCCACCGAGACCTTGACGATCGACGCGCCGCCGATCGTACGTCGCGCGGCGGTCTGAGGCTCGACATGGCCGGTGTAGTTGTCGTCGACGACTGTCATGGTGCTCACGGTATCGGCCTCGCCCGAGACGCGACCCGAAAGTTGTCGGTGGGGGCACATAGCATGGAACTGAACTCTGTCTGTGGGAGGAATACCGGGTGGCAGACCGCCTGATCGTCAAGGGTGCGCGGGAACACAACCTGCGAAGCATCGACCTCGATCTACCTCGCGATGCGCTGATTGTCTTCACCGGCCTGTCCGGGTCGGGCAAGTCGTCGCTGGCGTTCGACACGATCTTCGCCGAGGGCCAGCGACGCTACGTCGAATCGTTGTCGGCGTATGCCAGGCAGTTCCTCGGGCAGATGGACAAACCCGACGTCGACTTCATCGAGGGGCTGTCGCCCGCGGTGTCGATCGACCAGAAGTCGACCAACCGCAACCCGCGGTCGACGGTCGGCACCATCACCGAGGTCTACGACTACCTGCGTCTCCTGTACGCGCGCGCCGGTACACCGCACTGCCCGGTGTGCGGCGAGCGCATCGCCAGGCAAACGCCGCAGCAGATCGTCGACCAGGTTCTCGCGATGGACGAGGGCCTCCGCTTCCAGGTGCTCGCGCCGGTGGTGCGCACCCGCAAAGGCGAGTTCGTCGACCTGTTCGACAAGCTGAATTCGCAGGGCTACAGCCGAGTTCGGGTCGACGGCGTGGTGTATCCGCTGACCGAGCCGCCCACGCTGAAGAAGCAGGAGAAGCACGACATCGAGGTCGTCGTCGACCGGCTGACGGTCAAGGCGTCCGCCAAGCAGCGGCTGACCGACTCGGTCGAGACCGCACTCAACCTGGCCGACGGCATCGTCGTGCTCGAGTTCGTCGACCGCGAGGACGATCATCCGCACCGCGAGCAGCGGTTCTCCGAGAAGCTGGCCTGCCCGAACGGCCACCCGCTCGCCGTCGACGACCTCGAGCCGCGCTCGTTCTCGTTCAACTCGCCCTACGGCGCCTGCCCCGAGTGCACCGGCCTCGGCATCCGCAAGGAGGTCGACCCGGACCTGGTGATCCCCGATCCGGATCTGACACTCGCCGAAGGCGCCGTGGCGCCCTGGTCGATGGGTCAGACGGCCGAGTACTTCACCCGCATGCTCTCGGGTCTCGGCGACCAGATCGGCTTCGACGTCAACACCCCGTGGAAGAAGCTGCCCGCCAAGGCCCGCAAGGCGATCCTCGAGGGCTGCGACCAGCAGGTCCACGTGCGGTACAAGAACCGCTACGGCCGAACCCGTTCGTACTACGCGGATTTCGAAGGTGTGATGGCCTTCCTCCAGCGGCGCATGGAGCAGACCGACTCCGAACAGATGAAAGAGCGCTACGAGGGCTTCATGCGCGACGTGCCGTGCCCGGAATGCCATGGCACCCGGTTGAAGCCGGAAATCCTCGCGGTGACACTGTCGGCGGGCAAGTACGGACGCAGGTCGATCGCCGAAGTGGCCGAGCTGTCGATCGCCGACGCATCGGACTTCCTGAACTCACTGACGCTGGGCACACGCGAATCCGCGATCGCGGGTCAAGTGCTCAAGGAGATCCAGTCCCGGCTCGGCTTCCTGCTCGACGTCGGGCTGGAGTACCTGTCGCTGTCGCGGGCGGCAGCGACGCTGTCCGGCGGCGAAGCTCAACGCATCCGGCTCGCGACGCAGATCGGCTCCGGTCTCGTCGGTGTCCTCTACGTTCTCGACGAACCGTCGATCGGTCTCCACCAACGCGACAACCGCAGGCTGATCGAGACGCTGCTGCGACTGAAGAACCTCGGCAACACGCTGATCGTCGTCGAACACGACCTCGACACCATCGCGCACGCCGACTGGGTGGTGGACATCGGACCACTGGCAGGGGAGCACGGAGGTCGGATCGTGCACAGCGGCCCCTACAAGGAGCTGCTGACCAATAGCGAATCCCTCACCGGCGCTTACCTTTCCGGCCGGGAGAGCATCGAGGTGCCCGCTATGCGGCGGCCGACCGACCGCAAGCGTCAACTCACTGTGGTCGGCGCCAGGGAGCACAACCTGCGCGACCTCGACGTCTCGTTCCCGCTCGGCGTGCTGACCTCGGTGACCGGCGTGTCGGGATCCGGGAAGTCGACGCTCGTCAACGACATTCTCGCGGCGGTGCTGGCGAACAAGCTCAACGGAGCCCGCCACGTTCCCGGCCGCCACACCCGGGTGAACGGCCTCGATCAGGTCGACAAGTTGGTGCGGGTGGATCAGTCGCCGATCGGCCGGACGCCCCGGTCCAATCCCGCGACGTACACCGGCGTGTTCGACAAGATCCGGTCCCTGTTCGCCGCCACCACCGAAGCCAAGGTGCGCGGATACCAGCCGGGCCGGTTCTCGTTCAACGTCAAGGGCGGCCGGTGCGAGGCGTGCTCGGGCGACGGCACGATCAAGATCGAGATGAACTTCCTTCCCGACGTCTATGTGCCGTGCGAGGTCTGCAACGGCGCCAGGTACAACCGGGAGACGCTGGAGGTGCACTACAAGGGCAAGACCATCTCCGAAGTGCTCGATCTATCGATCGAGGACGCGGCCGAGTTCTTCGCCCCGATCAGCTCGATCCACCGGTATCTCAAGACACTGGTCGATGTCGGGCTGGGCTACGTGCGGCTCGGTCAGCCGGCGCCGACGCTGTCCGGCGGCGAGGCTCAGCGCGTGAAGCTCGCGGCCGAGCTGCAGAAGCGCTCGACGGGCCGGACGGTCTACATTCTCGACGAGCCGACGACAGGGCTCCACTTCGAGGACATCCGCAAGCTGCTCACCGTGCTCAACGGGCTCGTCGACAAGGGCAACACGGTCATCGTCATCGAACACAACCTCGACGTGATCAAGACGTCCGACTGGATCATCGACCTCGGCCCCGAGGGCGGGTCGGGGGGCGGCACGATCGTCGCGGAAGGTACGCCCGAGGACGTCGCGGCCGTCACCGAGAGCTACACGGGCAAGTTCCTGTCCGAGGTGCTCGACGCGGCGCCCGCCAAGAGGACGCCGACGAGGCGTCGCAGGAAGGTCAGCGCGTAAGTTATATTCTCCCTAACTGAGAATGCCATTACCGCACGAATCGGTAGGGAGAGCATGGCGAAAACGGTGGTGATCGGCGCATCGAGCGGGCTCGGGCGCAGCATTGGCGTCGGGCTGGCCGAGCGCGGTGACCAAGTGGCACTGCTGGCCCGACGACGAGAGCGCATCGAGAAAGCGGCCGCGGAGGCGGGTAACGGTGCAGTGGGGATCGAGTGCGACGTGACCGACGAGGCGTCGGTACGCTCGGCCATCACGGCGGCCGCCGATGCACTCGGCGGCATCGACAATCTCGTCTACTCGCCCGCCATCGGTCCGCTCAATCGACTGGTCGACACCGACGCTGCGACGTGGAGCCGCGTGTTCGCCACCAATGTGACCGGTGCGGCCATCGTGACTGCCGCTGCGATTCCGCACCTGACCGCGTCGGCGGGGAAGGTGGTCTATCTGTCGTCCGACTCGGGCACTTTCACGCCGCCGTGGCCAGGCCTCGGTGCCTACGGCGTCAGCAAGGCCGCACTGGAACGGCTCGTCGAAGCCTGGCGGGCCGAGCATCCGGACGTCGGTTTCACGACCCTCATCGTCGGCGAATGCGCCGGCGGCGAAGGCGATTCCCAGACGGCGTTCAACGTCGGGTGGGACCGCGATCTCACGATGGAGCACTACCCGCAGTGGATGTCGCGGGGCTGCATGCCGGGCAAGATCATGCCCATCGAAGACCTCGTCGACGTGGTCCACACGATTCTGCGCACGAGCGCGACGACGTCCATGCCCGTCGTGGTCGCCCGCGGCGCACCCTAGCTGCGCGACAGCGGCGACGGGAACCGCGGGTTGATCCGTGTCCCGTCGAGCCACTCGGTCAGCGCATCGGCACGCCGTGCCAGTGCCGCGCGACCGTCCCGGCCGATGTCGTCGAGCAACCTCACCTCGACGCGGCCCGCGGCGTCCTGAACCCACCCGCCGACGACCTTGCCGTTCCACCACGCGGTCGGACCCGCGTTTCCGTTGGTGTCGAACACCTGGCTGCGGTGCTCGCCGAGGTAGAAGTCACGCTCTGACCAACCCATGGTCGTCGGGTCGAGCCCTGGCAGCAGCGCGGCCCACGGGTCCGGTTCGCCGTCGTGCTCGAGATCGTCGGGGAGTACGAAGCCCGGTGTTCCCTGCAGGTCGACCTCGACGGCTTCGATGTCGCGCAACGCGTGGCGCGCCCACGTCAACGTGTTTCCGAACCACCACTTGATGTCGGTGGCAGTGGCGGGCCCGAAGGTGCGCAGGTACTGCGAAACCAGCTGCGCGCGTGCGCTTTCCAGTGCGACGGCGTCGCGGTCGCTCAGCCAGTCCGCCGCGGCGGCCCACTTCGGTCGTGAGGTCGTCCAGGTGCCCTCGTTGGGGCCACGGACGATGTCGCCGCGCACAGACAGGACGGTGAGCACGCGGGGCGACAGGGGAGTGTGCCCGCCCCAGCGCTTTCCCGGCGCCGGATCGTAGGTGCCCGCCAATTCGGGCAGCGCTTCGCGCAGTTGCCTGGCACCGGTCGGGCCGTGCTCGGCGAGGTGCCGCAACACCGCCTGACACGCGTCATCGAGCCACCGCTCGCCGTCGGTTGCGATTCCGGCTTTCTGGACATCGGTGACGAGCCTGCGGCGCTCGTTGTCGGCGACCCGGTCGCTTGCCGCCGCCTGGACATCAGCGAGGTAGTCGGCGCCGACGACCCACAGTGTGCGCCGCATCGCGAGATGCTTGACGGCTTTGCGGTGTTCGTAGAGTGCCGCGTCGAGGTCGGTCACCGAGAAGCCGGGCAGCCGGGCCCACAGCGACAGATACGGGGTCGCGGGGTCGGTCGCGTGCAGACCGACGAGGTCGCGGACGACGTCGTCCAGGGAAGCGGCGGGCGCGGCGAGGAAGTGCCGCCTCGCCAACCGGGCACGCCGCTCGGTGTCGGAGAAAGACCGCATCGGTTCCCGACCGTACCCAGGTGGCACGACAGAGTTTGGGATCGGTAGCGGTCCACCCCGACTTGACTACGTCACGACGCCGCCGACACGGCGACGCATGAACGAAGGGAAGTACGACGATGAACCGAGTTGCCGCGGGTGCGCTGGGACTGCTCGCTGGTGCCGCGCTGCTGGTGGGGTGTTCGGACGACAAGGGCGGGTCAGCGCCGACCGCGGCCGCGGGCGAGACACAGGCAGGCGCCGGCAGCACCACCGACGTCAAGGTCGACGGCGGCGAGCTTGCCGGGCTGGACAAGAATTCCGTGACCTGCGTGAAGCAGGCCGGCAAGATCACCGTCGCCAGCGGGGCGATCGGCGGCCAGCAGGGGCTTGGCATCGTGATGACAGACGCCGACACGCCGACGGTGGAGTCGCTGGGCATGGTGGTCGACGGCAACGCGCTGGCGGTCAGCAACATGGCCGGCGTGAAATCGGGCTCGGCCGAGGTCAAGGTCGACGGCAACACCTACACCATCACCGGTGAAGCGACCGGCGCCGACATGAAGAACCCGATGGCCGGAATGATCACCAAGCCGTTCACCGTCACGGTGACCTGCAAATAATCCTCCTCAGCCGAGCGGCGGGCGTGCACGGTGCGCCCGCCGCTTCCTAAGATTGCGCCATGCACCCACCCGAGCTGCAGCAGGCCCGCAGCTTGATCTTCGCCGCGAAGGAAGAGCCGGCGCGAGATCTTCTGGTGCCGCTCGGCGAGAGCATCGAGGACGGCGACCGCGACGACCTGCTTCTCGAGATCTTCGCGCTACTGGGCGAGCTCTATCTCGTGCGGACCGCCTACAACGGCACCGAGGAGTGCCTCCGCCGCATCGACGACTGCCTCGACGTCTACCGGTCGATCCGCGCGGGCACCAATCCCGAAGCTGCTGCGCACGTGACGATGTCGGATTCCGAGATCGATCACATGCTGTGCAGGTACACGCGCCGCGCCCAGTTCCTGCGGACCGGGCTTGCGGCCGCGGCGCACGGGGATCACGAGGGAGCAGAGCTTGCTCTGTTCGTCCTGTGCAGCGACGACTCCGGGGTGGCCGATCCGGAACTCGACGCCGAACACCGCTTCCTGATCACCTACGCCCGGATCCTGTGCGCGAACGCGCTGTGCGACGACGATCTGCACGTGCAATCAGTTCCCCTGTGGGAGAAAGTGATCGAGGCGATCGACCAACCGGGCGCGGCAGGGGAGTCCGATGACCACCTGCTCGTTCAGGGCGCCACCGGATACGGCAGGTTCTGCATCGAGACCGGCAGGCTGACAGAGGCCGAGCCGTGGCTGCGTCGGGCGGGTGCCCGCGCGGAATCGCGTGGTTGGGAGTTGGCGCGGGCGCGAACCCAACTCGAACGCGGAACATCTGCGTGGGCGTCGGGAGATGTCTGGCAGACCCAGACGCTCGTCCACGAGGCGTATCCCGCCATCGCTGAGGGTTACCGCGCCCACGACGTGTCCAGAAGCTGGTTGTATCTCGGGCTCATCGCCATGTCGCTGGACAAACTCGATGACGCCGAGGAACGCTTCGGCCACGCCGAGCGGCACTGGCGTGAGGTGGAGAAGCCGCTGCACATCCACAGGATCCTGTTGCAACGCAGCTGGATCGACATCCTGCGCAACCGCTTCGACGCCGCCACCGAGAAGGCCGCCGAGGCGCGCGAGCTCCTCGACTCGTGGCCACGCCGCAGCTGGCTGCAATACGCCAGGCTCGACGACCATCTGGGGAGCATCCTGCGTGCGCAGGCGCTCGCCGATCCCGATACCGCCGCAGGCAAGCTCGAGCAGGCCGCCGAATTGAAAGTGCCCGCTGCGCTGGCAGTCGACTCGGTGCGGCATGCGATCGGCGACGCCGACGCACGGATGCGGTGGGCCACCTTGGTGTCGGCGCGCATCCTCGCGGGTGCCTTCGCGGTGGTCCACGAATGGGGCAACACGGAGCTGCTCAGCGAGCTCGTCGAGTACCACTGCGCCCGTGGCGCTTTCAGCACGGAGCCGATGCAGACCGACGCAGGGGGCTGGGCGGGTGCGGCGACGGCGGCCGTACCCGTCGAGGCCGACGACGAATACGCGTTGGTGGCCGCGGGGTCGCCGTCGGCGCTGCTCACCGGGGGGCTGACGCGGCTCGGTGCGCTGCCGCCCCTGCGCATGGATCCCGATATGCCGCCGATCATGAGCCGTTACCGCGCACTGGCGCATGAGCGGTACGGCCGCGACATCACCTCCGACGAGGTCGCCTGGTCGACGTGGCCGTGACCTCGCGACAGACCTTGGTGCTGCGGTTCGCCGACGTCGGCGTGGCCACCTACGCCAGTCTTCGCGTCGTGGGTGCGCCGTCGCGGACCGTCACCTGGGTGGTCGAAGAGCCGACCCTGGTCGCGGCGTTGAATCGGCTCGCGCAGGCGCTGCCGGACCCGACCGGCACCGAGAGTCAGCGCGATGCCGTCGAACGTGCCGTCGCCACAGGCCCTTTCGCGTCGCTGTCGGATGAGTCGGAGATCGTCGCGGAACTGGGCTCGCAGCTCATCTCGTCAGCCGCGTGGCAGCTACTCACCGAGTCCGCCTCGTCGCCGCGCGCAGCGCTGTTCATCACGCCAAGCGCACGGCTGGCACGGGTTCCGTGGTCGGCGCTTGCGGCACCGGGCGACGACGGTTTCCGTCTCATCGAGTTCGTCGACGTGCTCATGGCCGCGCCGCCCAACATCGCGAACGCCTCGCGGCATCCCGTCGACTGGCACGAGAGGATGGACGGGCCGCCGCTGCTGGTACTCGACCCCCGGGTCCCGGGACAGCGTCCCGACTCGCCGCTGGGGTCGGTGCTCGGCAGGCCGTCACCGGAGACACGGTTGGCTCGGCACTTCGGTGAGCTGATGCAGCGCCGCACCGTACTTCCCCCCGCCGCAACGGCTGTCGAGTTGTTCCGGCGCGGCGATGCGGGCCGCGCGTGGCTCGCAGGCCAACTCGCGCTGGCGCCGAGCAGAATGCTCTACGTCGGGCACGCGACGGCCGCGGACGGCGATGTGGGCCATGCCGACCGGGCGGCGCTTCACCTCGCGGACGACCGCCCGTTGACCGCATCGGACCTGATGTCGGCGGGGCTGCGGTTCCCGCCACGGGTCGCTCTGGTGGCGTGCGCGTCGGGCGGCGACTACCAGTTCGACGAGGCGACGGGCCTGGTGGCGGCATTCATCCTCGGCGGCGCGCAATTGGTGACGGCTACGCTGTGGTCGCTGCCCACGACGGCCGGCTATCGGCAATTCGCTCCGTATTCCGTTGAAACCGCAGCCGATCCGATGGCCGAGGCGATCGTCGCGGTCGATGCCGCTCACGAAGAGCCGCACGCTGGCGGTGCGGTCAACCGTTGGCAACGCGCGCAGATGCGGCGCTGGCGCGACGGCGACGCGACCGCGAGCCCGTTGTACTGGGCCGCGCTGGTGACGTTCGCCGTCGACGGGGCCCGGTGACCGTCAACCGGGAGGAACCGTCACCGCGACCTCGGTCTCGTCGCCCCTGCAGAAATACGTGTCGATGACACTGCCCGGTGCGACCTTGGCCATCGACGTTGCCGGTATCAGCGCGGTCTCGTGGACGGCGAACTGGCCACCGCCGGGCCTGCGCACCATCAGGTCGAGTTCGACTTCGCGGTGGTCCTCGAGGCTTTCGCCGGTCGACCGCATACCGGTGATCACGCCGCGGGACCGGGTGCCGTGCCGGATCATCGCGAGTTGGTGGTGCGTCAGCAGCCCCTTGTCGACGAGCATCTGGTCGAAAGCCGCACGAACCGCCACCATGTCGTCGGTCGGCAGAAAGCGTTCTCGGGCCGCGAAGACGCCCACTCCGATGACAGCGAGAAGGGCGAGCACGATCGCATCAGGCATGCATCCAGGGTCAGCCAGCGCCACCGCTACCGAACCCAAGTTTCCGGCTAGGTGATCACCATCGCCGCTCTTATCCTCTAGGGATGACGACGGGGGCTGCAGCCGACACGGCGATCGCCGTGACCCGCCCCCGACAGGCCGTGATCGACGCGGCGTGGCGCGCGATCGGTCCCGGCGTGGAGGTGCTCAGCGGCGACGACGGCGGCCCGCTGCGCAGAACCGTCAAACGGATCATCGACCCCCTTGTGCTGCGCCTTCGGTCGAACACACAGTTCTCCGCGCCGTTCGTCGACGTGACCGTCGCGTCGGCCATGCACGAGCTGATTGTCGGCAACACGAACGCGCTGCGCGACGCGGCGGCCTGGTTCGAGGTGCTCAAGCGCGCGCGCCGCAGACTTCGCATCACCGCGGGCAATGCCCAGGAGCTGTACTTCCCTGTCTGCTTCGAACTCGCGGTGACCAGGGGAGCGCCGCGAGACGACGACGAGGCGGCGGCGGTGCTGAGCGACGTCCACGCCGATCGCGACCGGACCGGTATCGAGGTGCTCAACCGGTTCGTGGGCGACGACCAGGTGATCGCGAAACTGTCGGAGCAGCTTCGCCACAGCTGGCGGGACGTGCGCGTGGGGGCGGAGATCACAGGCCCGTTCTTCGCCGGGCTCACCACGGTGCTGGGGCCGGCGCAGGGACACCGTGACTCGGTGGCGCGGCAGCGCGTGTGGTCGGCGTTGATCGCGGACGTCACCCCGTACAACCTCGGGGCCAAGGCTCGCGAGGCGGTGGCGGGCCTCCCGTGGTCGATTGTGGCGCTCGGCTTGAGTTCGGTTGAGCCGCAACCCGAACCGTCGATTGTGGGTGGGTCGGTCAATGAGAGGCCGCTGAACCGCTCCGTCGTCGACCGCGTTCGTGCCACGTTGCGTCGCGCCCTCGACCGCGACGAACTGCCCGACGTTCCGCTGCTGTGCGCGGAGGAGGTCGACAGGTCTAGTGCGCCGTGGGGTCTGCTGGCTGAGGACAAGCAGGCGACGCTGATCGCGGGTGTCGAGATCGCGGTCGGTCTCGCGCCGCTGTCCGAGGTCGTGCCGCGCTACCAGTTGGCCGGGCTGATTCAGGCCCGGTTGCGCAAGGAGGCATACGTCATGCACGCCCGCCGGTATCTGGCCGAGGGCGGCCCAGTTCACCCCCGTCAGCAGCAGGTGATCGACGATCTCGCGGAGTTCGCACGCCCGTATCTGAGTCGGTTGTGGGCGCGTTTGCACGGCCGAGACGTCTGGCAGGAGCCGTGCACGGATGTCGACGACGTCCGGTCCCTGCTCGAGGGCGTCGCACGGTCGGTGAGCTTGGACCATCGGCAGAGGATCAAGGCCATGCTGCAGGTGGCGGGATGAGACTCGTCGCCGAATCCGGCTTGTGGAGCACCGGCCCCCGGTCGGCGCCGACGCCGCTCGCCGCCGTCCTGGAACTCAGCGGCGCGGTGCTGTCCTGGGCGATCGACGACGCCGCGGACGCCCCGTCGATCACGTTCACCGACCTGTCGCACGCCGACTGGCTGTGGCGTCTGGTCGGCGAATCCGGTCACAGCGCAGTCGCCGCCGCCGTCGACGGCCGGCTGCCGGACGATGCGCAGACGATCGACGTGAGCGGTGTCGCGTTTCTCCCGGGATCGGTCGACCCGCTGCGACGCTTGGCCTTCGGCCACTGGATGCGGCGCTGGTGGCCTGCGAGCCACCGTGACGGAATCGCCGCCCTCGACGGCGCGTTGCTCGACGCCGAGGTCGCGCTGCTGACGTCTGCCGCGCAGGACTTCTTCGCCGACGACACGTTCGATTCCGACGTGACCGGTCTGCTGGCACCGCACTCTGCGGCCTTCGACGAGCTCATCGGGACGGGTGATCCTCGGGTCGTCGAACTGGTCCGCTCCGCACATGAACTGACCGACGACGTCGGAGTCGCCCCTGCGGAGACTGCCGCCGCTGCGCGGCGCGACGACTATGCGCTCGCGGCAGGTGCTGAGCACAGTCGCCGCAGCACCGGCGCGATCGCAAGCGGGACGAGCTCCGTGCGGTGGGCGGGTGTCCCGCCCGCCATCTTCGACGCCGCCGAGGACACAGTGGACTGGCTGGTCGACGCGACGCCGACAGGCGTGAATGTCGTTGTTGCCGTGGCATTGCTGGGTTCCGAGTCACCCGAGGATGTCACGGTCCGGCTGAGATCGGGCGACCTCGTCGGCAACGGGGTTCTCGATGGCCGAGGCCGATCCCTGTTCCCGCTGCTCGACGCCGGGGGACAGCCGGTCACGGAAACCGTTGCCTGGAACCACGATTGGCAGTCGGCGACAGTCACGGTCGGTGCGGAGGTCGACGAAACGGCGCAGACGCGCGGCCGGGTGCGTGACGTCGCGCGGGCCCGACTGGCGGCGCCTGCGGGCGATGCGTTCCTGGCCGAGATCCTGGCCGCCGAATCGGACTACTAGGACTTGTCGTCGGACTGCATCGATTTGCGGATCTGTTCGAGCCGCTCGGCCGCCGCGCGTTGACGCTCCTCGTACTGCTCTTCGACTGAGCGGCCCTCCGGAGTCTCGGCGGCCAGTTCGGTGGCACCGATGGCGGTGCCGTAGCGGGTTTCGATCTTCTCCCGCACGGATTCGAACGTCGGGACACCGTCAGGCGTGTACCCGGAATCGGCGGCCTCCGCGGGTGGCGGGGGCGCAGCGCCCGGTTCGACTATCTCCGCGGAGATCTCCTGCGGTTCGGGCGTCGACTGTTCGTCAGCGGTGGGATCGCCGGACATGAATTCACCGTACGCGTCATGTGTTCGGCTTTGTCGGAACTCCCGTTCGCCCGTCGTACCGGTGGGACACTCCGATCATGGTGCGGATGCCGGATACGCACTACGCGACGGGACCGTCGGGCAAGATCGCCTACCAGGTGATCGGCGACGGGCCGATCGACCTCGTCATCGTGCCGGGTTGGTTTTCTCATGTCGACAAGCAGTGGGAGAACCGAGCCTGGCGGGCCTATATGGCGGAGTACACGTCGTTCGCGCGCGTGATCGTTTACGACAAGGCCGGCACCGGCCTGTCGGATCCCGTCGACGGCGTGCCGACGGTCGAGAACCGAGCCGACGACCTGCACGCCGTGCTTGATGCGGCCGGCTGCGAACGCCCGGCGCTGTTCGGCTTTTCCGAGGGGGGAATGATCAGCACCCTGTTCGCAGCGGCCTTTCCCGAGCGCGTCAGCGCGCTGGTGCTCTACGGAACCGGTGCAGGCGGAGCGCCAGACGATCTGGACGAGGCGACGCAGATGCAGGCATTCGAATTGATCGAGAAGCTCCGTGCGACGGTCGACCACTGGGGCGAGGGCCTCACGATCGAGTGGGCGGCACCCAGCCGGAAGAACGATCCCGATGAAAGACGGTGGATAGCCTCCGTTGAGCGGTCCGCGATGAGCCCGAAGATGGCACTCATCACGTGGCTGGCTGTCGTGCGCCAGCTCGACATGGCCGATATCTACGCCAACGTGCGCGTCCCGACATTGGTGCTCCATCGCAAGGGCGACATGGTGCCCGTCGGGCTCGGACGGCATCTGGCAGCGAAGATCGCCGGTGCTCGACTCGTCGAGCTCGATGGGGTGGACCATCTTCCATGGCTCGGGGATTACAAGTCTGTCACCGGCGAAGTGGAGGAGTTCCTGACAGGCCAGCGACACGAGCATCCACCCGACCGGGTACTGGCCACGGTGCTCTTCACCGACATCGTCGGCTCGACCGATCGGGCCGCCGAGGTGGGCGATCAGCGTTGGCGGGACTTTCTTCAGCGCCACGACGACCTCGCACGCGCTGAGATCGATTCGTATCAAGGCACGTTCGTGAAACACACCGGCGATGGCCTGCTCGCGACGTTCGACGGTCCGACGCGGGCGGTGCTGTGCGCCACAGCGCTCGCGGAGCGCATGCCGCAGATCGGCCTCGACATTCGCGCGGGCCTGCACACCGGAGAGTGTCTGCGGCGGAATGATGACATCGGCGGCATCGCGGTGCACATCGCCGCGCGCATCGCATCCCAGGCGGGCGCCAAGGAAGTTCTCGTGTCCAACACCGTCAAAGACCTCGTGTACGGCTCCGGGATCACCTTCTCCGACCGCGGCGCGCACACCCTCAAAGGCGTTCCGGGTCAGTGGCAACTGCACCAGCCGACCGGCTACCACGATCCTGTTGCGAGCGCGCTCGCCGCGGCCGAACAGTTCTAGCGGTCTATCGCGCGGCGGTCTGCTCGAACGACGGACTGCCCGGCGCGGGCGGCAGCGGGCTCGGCGGCACATCGGGTGTGCCGATCTGACCGGCCAGCCACGGCAGCGCCGCCGCGAACGCGTGCGAGGCGAACGGCCAGTCGTGCTTACCCGGTTGGCTCACGACGGCACAGTTGATCCCGTTCGCTGCACCCACGCCGCACAGCGAGTTCGCGGCCACCGTCTGGTCGTTGGCCCCCCGTTGGACGGTCGCCGTCGACCCGTTGACGTCGAACCACCCCGCCACCCCGGAGTACGGACCGTGCTTGGTGATGACCGTCGTTGGGTCGAACGCCGCCCACGCGTCGGCGTTTCCGCCGAACAACCGCGCGATCGTCTGATCTTTGTTGCCGGAGTTGGGGCCGATGTCGCCAGCGATGTCTTCGAACGCGCTGAACATGTCCGGATGCATCACCGCGAGGTCGACCGCGCACGTCCCGCCCATCGACCAGCCGACGATTCCCCACTTGGCTCGGTCCGGGCTGACGCCGAACTTCGACACCATGTATGGCACAACGTCTTTGGTGAGGTGGTCGGCACTGTTGCCTCGGCTGCCGTTGACGCACTCGGTGTCGTTGTTGAACGCCCCGCCCGGATCGACGAACACCAGCACGGGCGCGTTTCCGTGGTGAGCGGCGGCGAAGTCGTCGATGATCTTGATCGCCTGGCCTGTGCGCAACCAGTCTGCGGGCGTGTTGAACTCACCGCCGATCATCATCAGCGTCGGTAGTTTCGGCGCGGGGTTGGTGGCGAACCAGGCGGGCGGCAGGTAGACGAGTTCTCCGCGGTGGCGGAATCCCGAGGCCGTGTTGCCGATGTCGACCGGCACCACGGTGCCCTTCGGCGGAATCTTGCGCTCGTGCTGCATGGCGGTGACGGTGACCTCGTCGGTCTGATCGGGCAGCGGTCCAGCCGTCAGCTGGTTCCAGGCGATCTGGACGGTGGGGAAGTAGCCGACCCAGAGGTTCAGTGCCAACGCCGCACACATCAGGCTCAGCGGCAGCGCCGCCAGCGACACACCGCGACGCCACCATCGAGCACGTCGCCAGCCGGCCACCAGGACGGCCAACGCGAAACCGGTCAGGCCGATCCAGATCCACAGCGCTTGCGGCGCAGGGTTGTCGGACAACCCCTGCGACGCGACATACCAGTAGGCGGACGTGGCCAGCGCGCCGCCGACGATCACCGCCCACGGCAGCCAGCGCACCTGCCAGCGTCCGCTGCGGCGGCTGACAGCGGCGATGAGGGCCACCGCCGCGATGACCTGCACGGTGATCGGAAGCCAGCCGTGCATCAGCGACAGATGGTGGCGCAACGAGTCGGGTAACGTCACGGCAACATCGTGGCCTGCCTACCTTGTGGCTGGCTGTGAGATGACTGCTAGCGAGGTTTGGCCAGCGGGAACGGCAGGGTTTCGCGAATGCTGCGACCCGTGATCAGCATCACGACCCGGTCAACACCCATGCCCAGTCCGCCGGTCGGCGGCATCGCGTACTCCATGGCCTGCAGGAAGTCCTCGTCGAGCTCCATCGCCTCCGGATCACCACCGGCTGCCAGCAGCGACTGCTCCTGCAGCCGCCTGCGCTGTTCGACGGGGTCGGTGAGCTCGCTGTAGGCGGTGCCGAGCTCAACGCCCCAGGCCACCAGGTCCCATCGCTCAGCAACTCCGGGAATGCTGCGGTGCGGGCGGGTCAGCGGGGACACCGACGTCGGGAAGTCCTTGTAGAACGTCGGTTCCTCGGTGCGATCCTCGACCAGACGCTCATAGAGCTCCAACACGACCGCGCCGGCGTCCCAGTGCGTGAGGTACGGGATCTCCGCGGCGTCGCACACCCGCCGCAGCGTCTCGAGGTCGGTGTCGGGTCCGATCTCTTCGCCGAGCGCCTCGGAAACCGCGCCGTGCACCGTCTTGACGGTCCACTGTCCGGAGATGTCGACCTTCTCGAGGGTGCCGTCGTCGCGTGGCCGCAGGAACACGTGTTCGCCGTTGGCGGCGAGCGCGGCGTTCTGGATCAGCTCGCGGCAGCCGTCGATCCACACGTTGTAGTCCGCGTGCGCCTGATACGCCTCCAGCAGTGTGAACTCGGGATTGTGGCTGAAGTCGACGCCCTCGTTGCGGAACGCCCTGCCGAGTTCGAAGACCCGCTCGACGCCGCCCACGCACAACCGCTTGAGGTACAACTCCGGCGCGATGCGCAGATAGAGATCGAGATCGTAGGCGTTGATGTGGGTCAGGAAGGGGCGCGCGTTGGCGCCGCCGTGAATCTGCTGCAGGATCGGCGTCTCGACCTCCAGAAAGCCCTTCCCGACCAATGTTTCGCGGATGGCGTGCAGCACTCCGCTGCGTGCCCGGATCAAGTCACGGGCTTCAGTGTTGATCGCCAGATCGACGTAGCGGGCGCGAACCCGCGCCTCCTGGTCGGTGAGACCTTTCCACTTATCGGGTAGCGGGCGCAGACACTTGCCGATGAGCCGCCAGCTGCCCGCGATCAGCGACCGGATACCCGACCGGCTGTTGCCCATGGCGCCGGTCACCTCGATAAGGTCGCCGAGGTCGAGTGAGCCGGTGAAGTCCGCGGTCGTGCCACTGTTCAGCTGCGAATTGTCGAGCAGCAGTTGAACTTCGCCCGACCAGTCACGCAGCTGAGCGAACAGCACCCCACCGTAGTCGCGAATCCTCAGCACGCGGCCGGCCACCGTGACCGGGGTACCGTCGGCGGTCTCGATCGCCTGGACGACGGTATGCGTGGGCGCCTGCCCGACCGGGTACGCGTCGACGCCGTTGTCCTGGAGGTCTTTGAGCTTGGCCATGCGGACGCGGACCTGTTCGGGCAGCCGCGGCGCGTCGCCGTTCTCCGGCAGGTCGGCCTGCAGTCCGGCCAGGTCGGGCGCGCTTCCGTCGTGATGCAGCAGACCCGTGGCGACCAGGTTCTCGG
>DATEIG010000462.1:0-19418 GCA_035279185.1 Mycobacterium sp. | reverse complement strand
CCGGTGTTCAACGTCGCAGACCCGTCGGTGGTGGGTGGCGCGATCCTGCTGGTGGTGCTGTGGCTGTTCGGGTTCGACTTCGACGCCGTCGGGCGGCGCAAGCCGGGCGACGAGACTGATGAGGTCGGGCGGCGCAAGCCGGGCGACGAGACGGATGAGGAGACCGCGACGGAGCGTGAGGCCGAAACCTCCTGATGGACACCCGCTCGATGCCCGTGCCGGAGGGACTGGCGGGTATGCGCGTGGACGCGGGGCTGGCCCGACTGCTCGGCCTGTCACGCACCGCGGCGGCAGCACTCGCGGAGGAGGGCGGTGTCGACCTCGACGGCGCCCCGGTGGGCAAGTCCGACCGGTTGACGCCCGGCGCGTGGCTCGAGGTGCGCCTGCCGGAACCTGCTGCCCCCGTTGAGAATACGCCCGTCGAGATCGAGGGCATGAATATTCTGTACTCCGACGACGACATCGTCGCGGTCGACAAACCGGCGGGAGTCGCGGCGCACGCGACCGTCGGCTGGCACGGGCCTACGGTGCTCGGCGGCCTCGCCGCCGCGGGTTTCCGCATCACCACATCGGGCATCCACGAGCGTCAGGGGATCGTGCACCGGCTCGACGTCGGAACCTCGGGGGTGATGGTGGTGGCGCTGTCCGAGCGGGCGTACACCGTCTTGAAGCGCGCCTTCAAGCAGCGCACCGTCGACAAGCAGTACCACGCCCTGGTGCAGGGTCACCCGGACCCGTCGAGCGGCACCATCGACGCACCGATCGGCAGGCACCGCGGACACGACTGGAAGTTCGCGGTGACACAGGACGGCAGGCACAGCGTCACGCACTACGACACGCTGGAAGCACACCAGGCCGCCAGCCTGCTCGACATCGAGCTCGAGACGGGGCGCACGCATCAGATCCGCGTCCACTTCGCCGCCCTGCACCACCCGTGCGCGGGTGACCTCACCTACGGCGCCGACCCGGTGCTCGCGAAAAAGCTTGGGCTGCAACGGCAGTGGTTGCACGCGCGGTCGCTCGCGTTCGCGCACCCCGCCGACGGTCGCCGCGTCGAGATCAGCAGTCCCTATCCGTCCGATCTGCAGAATGCGCTCGACGTCCTGCGCAACCAAGAATTGTGAGCGACGAACGGCGGCGGTCCGGGCTGCTGTTCGGTGCGGGCGCATACATCTGGTGGGGGTTGTGCCCCGGCTTCTTCCTGCTCCTGCTGCCCGCCACCGCAACGGAGATCCTCGCCCACCGGTTCGTGTGGAGCGCGGTGCTGCTGCTGGTCCTTCTGGCTGTCGTGCGCCGGTTGGGCGATCTGCGACGGCTCAGCGGTCGCGCCTGGTTGCAACTGCTCGGCGCCTCGCTGTTCATCGCGCTGAACTGGGGCACCTACATCTGGGCGGTCACCCACGGCCATGTCGTCGACGCCGCGCTCGGCTACTTCATCAATCCGTTGGTCACCGTCGCGCTCGGCGTGGTCGTCTTCCGGGAACGCCTCAACCGGTGGCAGGTTCTCGCGCTCGTGCTCGCGGTGGTGGCGGTCGGCGTCCTGACCGCCGAAGTGGGCGACGTGCCCTACGTGGCGCTGATCCTGGCCTTCTCCTTCGGGCTCTACGGGTTGATCAAGAAGGTGGTCGACGCCGATCCTCGGGTCAGCGTGACGGTCGAGACGCTGTGGGCCCTGCCCGTCGCGCTCGGCTACCTGGTGTGGCTGCAGATCTCGCACCAGGCCCACTTCGTGAACTACGGCGCGGGGCACACCGCGCTGCTGCTGCTGGCCGGTCCGGTGACGGCGATCCCGCTGCTGCTGTTCGCGGCAGCGGCCCAGAGGTTGCCTCTGGTGACGCTGGGCCTGCTGTTCTACCTCAACCCGGGACTGCAGATGGCCTGGGGAGTGTTCGTCGGACACGAGCCGATGCCGCCGGGCAGGTGGTTCGGCTTCGCTCTCATCTGGCTTGCGCTGGCGGTCTTCACCGCCGACGCGCTGTGGCGGGCGCGGCGCAGTGCACAGGTCGCGCAGGCGACTTCGCAAGAAAGTGTGCGAATCCCCGACGCGGGCCGCTCCTAGTCGGTGAGCACCCCGAACGCGGGTGTGACCACCGAGAAGGAGAAGAACATGAAGACCGCCGCCAACCCCCGCATGTCCGCTCGCAGCAGGATAGGCGTCCTCGTCGTCACGGGCGCTGCCGCGGGACTCGTCACTCTCGCCGCCGGAACCGGGTCGGCAACCGCGGCCCCGGATACGCCGTATGTACCGAATCTGCCGTCGCTCGCTGACGCCGTTTCGCTGAACCCGCAGCCGCTGCCGCCGGGGCCCGACCTCTCCCGTGTCGCGCTCAACCCCCAGCCGCTGCCGCCCGGGCCCGATTGGCGACGGATCTGGTTGTCGCAGGCGGCCCTGCGATGAGCGCTCTGGATGTCCTGCGTGGACCTCTCGGGCGCCAGCTGTCGATTCGGTCCCGGCCGGATCGTCATAGCGCGGACGAGGTCACAATCGACGAGGAGGAGGACAACATGCGCTACTGCCTGTTGATGCACTACCAGGAAGGTCAGGAGATCGGTCTCACGGAGGAGGACATGGCACCCGCCATGGCAGCCTTCGCGGCCTACGCCGACGACCTGACGGCCGCGGGCGTGCTGATCGGCACCGAGGTGCTCGATTCCGCGGTGGCGACCACCACGGTGACGGGCCGCAACGGCAGCCCGGAGATCCAGGACGGCCCGTTCGCCGACACGAAGGAGAAACTCGGCGGGATCTTCGTCATCGAGGTCGACGATCTGGACGAGGCCATCAAATGGGCTCAGCGGAACCCGGCCAACGGCTGGGGGTCGATCGAAATCCGCCCGGTGGCACGGACATACGCCGCCGACCGCGGGTGGTACAACCCTTAGCCGTGCAGCAGCGGGTAGCCGACCTGGTCACGAACTCCTACGGTCGGCTGCTCGCGCTGCTCGCCGCGCCAACGCGTGACATCGGCGCAGCCGAAGACGCGCTGGCCGATGCGCTCGAACGCGCGCTGGTGCGGTGGCCTGACGACGGGATCCCCGTCAACCCGGAAGCGTGGCTCCTGACCGTCGCGCGCAACCGCCTGCGCGACGTGTGGAAGTCGCACGCCCGCCGGATGACGGGCCCGCTGGCCGAATATCACGACCGCGCAACCGAAGTCGACGACATGCCCTCGATACCCGACCGGCGACTCGAGCTGATGCTGGTGTGCGCCCACCCGGCGATAGCGCCCACCATCCGCACACCGTTGATGCTGCAGACGGTGCTCGGGGTCGAGGCGGCGGCGATCGCCGAGGCGTTCGCGATCGAACCGGCCACGATGGCGCAGCGGCTGGTACGTGCCAAGAAACGAATCCGCGACGCGGGGATCGCGTTCGTCATGCCGGGGCGCGAGGACCTGCCCGCCCGACTGGGTGCGGTACTCGAGGCGGTGTACGGCGCCTACGCGATCGACTGGCAGAGGACACCGCAGATCGCGCCGATCGACACACTGTCCGCCGAGGCGCTCCATCTCGCGCTCGTGCTTGCCGAGTTGCTGCCCGAGGAGCCGGAGGCGCTCGGGCTCGCGGCGCTGGTCTGCCTCTCCGAGGCGCGCAGGGCCGCCCGGCGCGTCGACGACCGGTTCGTCCCGCTCGATGCGCAGGACCCGGCGCTCTGGGATGGTGCGCTCATCGCGCGCGGCGAGAACCTGCTGCGGCGCGCGCACCGAATCGGGCGGCCAGGTCGCTTCCAATACGAGGCGGCGATCCAGTCGGCACACTGCACGAGGCCGACCGACCTGCAGGCGCTGCGCAGGCTTTATCGCGCCCTCCTGCGGGTGGCGCCGTCGCTGGGCGCCGCGGTCGCGTCCGCCGCCGTCGAGGGACAGATCGACGGGCCAGATGCCGGCCTGCGGGTACTCGACGGGATCGCCGACCCGGCGGTCGAACGCTTCCAGCCCGCGTGGAGCACCAGGGCCCACCTGCTCGCCGAAGCGGGTCGCGCGGAGGCGGCCGCCGACGCGTACCGCACCGCGATCGAGTTGAGCACCGACCGGCGTGTCGCCGATCACCTGCGTGAACAGCTGACTTCTCTCCGGCGCTGAGACACGCACCGCGACACGCCCGACCTCGTCGGTGGGCGGTCATAGACTGGCCAGCCTATGAACTCCTTCGTGCACCTCCACAACCACACCGAGTACTCGATGCTGGACGGCGCCGCGAAGATCGCTCCGATGCTGGCCGAGGCGCAGCGGCTGGAGATGCCCGCGATCGGCATGACCGACCACGGAAACATGTTCGGCGCCAGCGAGTTCTACAACCTGGCGACCGAGGCCGGGATCAAACCGATCATCGGCGTCGAGGCCTACATCGCGCCGGGATCCCGCTTCGACACCAAGCGCATCCTGTGGGGCGACCCCAGCCAGAAGGGCGACGACGTCTCCGGCAGCGGCTCCTACACCCACCTGACGATGGTCGCGGAGAACGCAACAGGGGTGCGCAACCTGTTCAAGCTGTCGTCGCTGGCGTCCTTCGAGGGTCAGCTGGGCAAGTGGTCGCGAATGGACGCCGAGATCGTCGCCGAGCACGCCGAGGGCATCATCGCCACCACGGGCTGCCCGTCCGGTGAGGTGCAGACCCGGCTGCGGCTCGGCCATGACCGCGAGGCCCTCGAATCGGCCGCGAAGTGGCGGGAGATCTTCGGCGCGGACAACTATTTCCTCGAGCTGATGGACCACGGCCTGTCGATCGAGCGCCGGGTCCGCGAAGGGTTGCTCGAAATCGGTCGCAAGCTCGACATTCCGGCGCTGGCCACCAACGACTGCCACTACGTCACCCGCGATGCCGCGCACAACCATGAGGCGCTGCTGTGCGTGCAGACAGGCAAGACGCTGTCCGATCCGAACCGCTTCAAGTTCGACGGCGACGGCTACTACCTGAAATCCGCAGCGGAGATGCGCGCCCTGTGGGACGACGAGATTCCTGGCGCGTGCGACTCGACGCTGCTCATCGCCGAACGCGTGCAGTCCTACAAGGAGGTGTGGGAGACCCGCGACCGGATGCCGATCTTCCCGGTGCCCGAAGGCCATGATCAGGCCTCCTGGCTGCGCCATGAGGTCGACGCCGGGCTGGCACGGCGGTTCCCGGCGGGGGTGCCTGCCACGTACGTCGAGCGCGCCGCCTACGAGATCGAGGTCATCTGCGGCAAGGGTTTCCCGTCCTACTTCCTCATCGTCGCCGACCTCGTCGGCTACGCACGGTCGGTGGACATCCGGGTGGGCCCCGGCCGCGGGTCGGCGGCGGGCTCGCTGGTCGCGTACGCGCTGCGCATCACCGACATCGACCCGATCGAGCACGGCCTGCTGTTCGAGCGGTTCCTCAACCCCGAGCGCGCGTCGATGCCCGATATCGACATCGACTTCGACGACCGCCGCCGCGGCGAGATGGTGCGCTACGCCGCCGACAAGTGGGGCCATGACCGGGTCGCGCAGGTCATCACCTTCGGCACCATCAAAACCAAGGCGGCGCTGAAGGATTCGGCCCGCATCCATTACGGCCAGCCGGGCTTCGCGATCGCCGACCGGATCACCAAAGCTCTTCCGCCGCCGATCATGGCCAAGGACATCCCGCTGTCGGGGATCACCGACCCGACGCACGCGCGGTACAAGGAAGCCGCCGAGATCCGCGGTCTCATCGACACCGACCCCGACGTCCGCACCATCTACGAGACGGCCCGCGGCCTCGAAGGCCTGATCCGCAACGCCGGTGTGCACGCCTGCGCGGTCATCATGAGTTCGGAACCGCTGACCGAGGCCATCCCGCTGTGGAAGCGGCCGCAGGACGGCGCCATCATCACCGGCTGGGACTACCCGTCGTGCGAGGCCATCGGCCTGCTGAAGATGGACTTCCTCGGCCTGCGGAACCTGACGATCATCGGCGACGCGCTGGAGAACATCAAGGCCAACCGGGGGATCGAACTCGACCTGGAGTCCCTGCCGCTCGACGACGGCCCGACGTACGAATTGCTCGGCCGCGGTGACACTCTCGGCGTCTTCCAGCTCGACGGCGGTCCGATGCGCGACCTGCTGCGCCGCATGCAGCCGACCGGGTTCGAGGACGTCGTCGCCGTCATCGCGCTGTACCGGCCCGGCCCGATGGGCATGAACGCCCACAACGACTACGCCGACCGCAAGAACAACCGGCAGGCCATCAAGCCGATCCACCCGGAGCTTGCCGAGCCGCTCGAAGAGATCCTGGCCGAGACCTACGGCCTGATCGTCTACCAAGAGCAGATCATGCGCATCGCGCAGAAGGTGGCCAGTTACTCGCTCGCCCGAGCAGACATTCTGCGTAAGGCCATGGGCAAGAAGAAGCGCGAGGTGCTCGACAAGGAGTACGAGGGCTTCTCGGAAGGCATGAAGAACAACGGGTTCTCGGCCGGGGCCATCAAAGCGCTGTGGGACACCGTGCTCCCGTTCGCCGACTACGCGTTCAACAAGTCCCATGCCGCGGGCTACGGTCTGGTGTCGTACTGGACGGCCTACCTCAAAGCCAACTATCCCGCCGAGTACATGGCCGGCCTGCTGACGTCGGTGGGCGACGACAAGGACAAGGCCGCGGTGTACCTGGCCGACTGCCGCAGGCTGGGCATCACGGTGCTGCCGCCCGACGTCAACGAGTCCAGCCTGAACTTCGCCTCGGTCGGCGAGGACATCCGCTACGGGCTCGGCGCCGTCCGCAACGTCGGCGCCAATGTCGTTGCCTCGATGATCAATTCAAGGACGGAGAAGGGGAAGTTCATCGACTTCTCCGACTACCTCAACAAGATCGACATCGGCCCGTGCAACAAGAAGGTCACCGAGTCGTTGATCAAGGCGGGCGGGTTCGACTCGCTCGGGCATCCGCGCAAGGGCCTGTTCCTGGTGCACACCGACGCCGTCGAGTCGGTGCTGGGAACCAAGAAGGCCGAGGCGATGGGTCAGTTCGACCTGTTCGGTGGCGCCGACACCGCGACCGACGCGGTGTTCACCATCAAGGTCCCCGACGAGGAGTGGGAGGACAAGCACAAGCTCGCCCTCGAGCGCGAGATGCTCGGACTGTACGTGTCCGGTCATCCGCTCAACGGCGTCGCGCATCTGCTGGCCACCCAGGTGGACACCCAGATACCCGCCATCCTCGACGGCGATGTGCCCAACGACGCGCAGGTGCGGGTGGGCGGGATCCTGACCGGGGTGAACCGTCGGGTCAACAAGAACGGAATGCCCTGGGCCTCAGCCCAGCTGGAGGACCTCACCGGCGGTGTCGAGGTGATGTTCTTCCCCCACACGTACTCCAGCTACGGCGCGGAGATCGTCGACGACGCGGTCGTGCTCGTCGGCGCCAAGGTCAGGATCCAGGACGACCGGATCTGCCTGATCGCCAACGACCTTGTGGTGCCGGATTTCTCGAACGCCAGTGTGGACCGGCCGCTGGCCGTGAGCCTCCCGACGCGGCAGTGCACCATCGACAAGGTCAACGCGCTCAAGCAGGTGCTGACCCGCCACCCGGGTACCTCGCAGGTCCATCTTCGATTGATCAGCGGTGAGCGCATCACGACGCTGGAGTTGGACCAGTCGCTGCGGGTGACGCCCTCGTCGGCGTTGATGGGGGATCTGAAGGCGCTGCTGGGACCCGGCTGCCTGGGCTAGAACGCGTACCGCAGGATCCTGGCCTTGCGTCGGCCGGTCTTGCTGAGGCCGGACAACCGGGTCGCAATCCGGATCCAGCCGGGGAAGCGGTCCACCTCCGGGGCGTCGACCAGGCTGGCCTCCTCGATCAGCCGCACCTGCGGATTCCAGGTCTGGGGGTGGTGTGCGTCGGTGAAGCCTGGGTACCGGAACTGGCTGCCGACGTCTTTGAACATCTTCTGCGGGTACAGCGTGATCGCCGCCCGACTGACCCACCCGATGCGGCCGTAGTCGTTGAAGGCCAACTCGCCCGCGCCGAAGTGGTCGGTGATACGGGAGAAGATGCCGACGATCTCCGGCTCGGTGAGAAAGGCGAACAGCCCGTCGGCCACCAGCATCGTCGGCCGATCGGCGGGGATCGCGTCGGTCCACCCGGCCTCGGTCAGGGACGCCGCCACAGAGTGCGACTGCGACGCAGCGGGAAGCGCCTCGTCGCGAACGGCGATGATGCCGGGCAGGTCGACGCTGTACCAGTCGACCGTGGGGGGTGGCGCCACGCGGTGGTAGCCGCTGTCGAGCCCGGCGCCGAGGTCAACGACGACGGCATCGGAGTGCCGCTGGACGAACGCGCGCACCCTGTCGTCGAGCATCTTCGCGCGCAGCGCGGTCTGGCACACCACGCTGGACTGCACGCCGAGGCCGTGGAAGTCGTAGTCGATCCTGTCGACGACCTCGCTCGCGAGCGTGTCGCCGAGGATCGGTTCGGCCCATCCGGCGTCGAGCGCCCTGGCGTATTCGGTGAGAAAGGCGGTCTGCTCGATCGGTGACAGATGGCCCGTCGCAATCCTCATGTCTGACGACCGTACACCTGTCACCAGGCTGAACGATCAGCCCAAAACGTTCACCGCCCTTGAGATTACGAGCGCTGCGGTGGACAGGGCGACCATCGCCTGAACCGTCATCAGCGCCTTGGCCCACCGGGCGAGCGGCATCGTGTCAGTGGGCGAGAACGCCATGACGTTGGTGACGCTGACGTACAGGTAGTCGACGAAGGTGGGCCGCCAATCCGGTTTGGCCACATGGGGAGTCGTCATCTGAGGGAACAGGAAGTCCGGGTAGGGGCGTTCACCGGCGTGTCGCGCGAACGGGCCGCCGCGGTCGAGTTCCCAGTACCAGATGCCGAAGACGATGATGTTGGTCACGAAGATCGCGGCGCCGCTGCCGAGCAGGATTGCGGCGTTGTTGCTGACCTCGCCGCTGATGATGCGTACGTCCAGCAGGACAGCCGACGCGGTGTTGTCGACGGTGATCGCGGCGAGAAGGGCCCAGGTGGCGTACCGGCTGAAGCGTGTTCGGCGCGACATCACGCGCGGGTTGATCGCGAACAGTGCGGCAAGGAGCAGCACCTCGAGCACCAGCAGCGGCCAACGCGGCACCACGGTGTAGCCGCGCGGGATCGCGATCTGCTGCGCCATCACCGCCAGCACCGCCAAGCGGACCGGTATGGCGCTCTCGGGGTCGCCGTGACGCACCCAGGCGGGCACGCGCCTGCCTGCGTCTTCGGTGAGTTCCTGGGCGAAGCGCAGCAGGCGCTCGCGGCGAAGATCAGATTCCGGTGAACCGTCCATCTGCACAGTCTGATTGCTTAAGTTGTGAACATGAGTACAAAGGACCGCCCCGCCACTCTCTGCGAAGCCTTCCAACGGACCGCCGCGGTCGACCCGGACGCCGTCGCATTGCGAACACCCGGCGACGGGCAGACCCTGACCTGGCGCGAATACGCCGAGCAGGTGCGACAGGTCGCGGCGGGGCTGGCGGGCCTCGGCGTCCGACGCGGCGACACGGTGTCGTTGATGATGGCCAACCGCGTCGAGTTCTATCCGCTCGAGGTCGGCGCGCAACATGTCGGTGCTGTCTCGTTCTCGGTGTACAACACGCTGCCCGCCGAGCAGCTGGTGTATCTGTTCGACAACGCCGATACGAAGGTGATCATGTGCGAGGCGCAGTACGTCGAGCGCATCCGCGCCAGCGGCGCCGCCATCGAGCACATCGTCTGCCTCGACGGCTCACCCGACGGCACGATGTCGGTCGACGACCTCATCGCCGCGGGCGCCGACGACTTCGACTTCGAAGCATCCTGGCGCGCAGTGCAATCCGACGACGTGGCCACGCTGATCTACACGTCGGGCACCACAGGTAACCCCAAGGGTGTTGAGATGACACACGCCAACCTGCTGTTCCAGGCTTACGCCATCGATGAGGTGCTCGGCGTGCGGTTCGGTGACCGCACCACGTCATTCCTGCCGAGCGCGCACATCGCGGACCGCATGGGCGCGCTGTACGTCCAGGAGGTCTTCGGCACGCAGGTGACCACGGTCTCCGATGCGCGAGCCGTTGCGGGAGCTCTGCCCGACGTGCGGCCGACCACCTGGGGCGCCGTGCCGCGGGTATGGGAAAAGCTCAAGGCGGCAATCCAATTCGCTGCCGCCAATGAGCCGGACGAAACGAAGAAGATGGGGCTGCAGTGGGGGCTCGGCGTTGCCGCCAGGAAGGCCGAAGCGCTCGCCGCAGGCACCGCCGTGCCGGATGACGTCGCCAACGAGTGGGCCCAGGCCGACGAACTCGTGCTGTCGAAGCTGCGCGCCAAGCTGGGGTTCGACGAACTGAGGTGGGCGGTGTCCGGGGCGGCTCCCATCCCGAGGGAGACGTTGGCGTTCTTCCTCGGACTGGGCATCCCCATCGCCGAGGTGTGGGGCATGTCGGAGCTCAGCTGCATTGCGACCGTGAGCCATCCGTCGGACACCCGGTTGGGCACGGTGGGCAAGCTCGTGCCGGGCATGGAGGGACGGGTCGCCGAGGACGGCGAGTTCCTCGTCCGGGGCCCGTTGGTCATGAAGGGCTACCGCAAGGAGCCCAAGAAGACCGCGGAGGCCGTCGACGACGACGGCTGGCTGCACACCGGCGACATCATGGAAGCCGACGGGGACGGCTACCTGAAGATCGTCGACCGCAAGAAGGAGCTGATCATCAACGCGGCGGGAAAGAACATGTCTCCCGCCAACATCGAGAACACGATCAAGGCGTCGTGTCCGCTGATCGGTGTCATCCTCGCGATCGGCGACGCGCGTCCGTACAACACCGCGCTGATCGTTCTCGATGCCGAGTCGACGGGTCCGTACGCCGCGCAACATGGAATTGACGATGACTCGCCCGAGGCTCTTGCCGCACACCCCGAACTCATCTCCGAGATTGCGGCAGGTATCGCCGAGGGCAACGCGAAGTTGGCGAAGGTGGAGCAGATCAAGCGCTTTCGGGTGTTGCCGACCCTGTGGGAGCCCGGCGGCGACGAGATCACGTTGACGATGAAGCTCAAGCGCAAGCCGATCCACGAGAAGTACGAGGCGGAGATCGAATCGTTGTATGCCGGCGACATCGTCGACGGGGTTCACGAGCCGAGGGCAACGAGCGCAGCGCAGTGATCTCGCGTCACGTGAGCGTGTGGGTCGAGGCCGCGCCGGATGTCGTGTACGCCATCGCCGCCGATCCCGGGCAGCTGCCTCGGTGGGCTTCGGGTCTCGCGGAGGGAGCGTTGCGGCAAACGGCTGACGGGTGGGTCGCCGATTCGCCGATGGGGGAGGTCGTCATCGAGTTCGCACCCACCAACGAGTTCGGGGTGCTCGACCATGTGGTGCGGATGCCGTCGGGGGAGGCGGTGTACAACCCGATGCGGGTGGTGCCCGCAGGGGAGGACGAGCCGCGCTGCGAGCTGGTGTTCACGCTGCGCAAGCGCGCCGGGATGACCGACGCGGAGTTCGAGGCCGATGCGTCGACGGTGGCCGAGGACCTCGAAAGGCTCCGTCGGCTCGCGGAGGGCTAGCGGCGCGAAGCGGCGAAGCGAAGACCGAGGCCGACGACTGTGGCCGAGGCGGCTGCGGTGAGCACGGCGGGTGCGGCGCTGACGGTGACGACGGCGACAGCGACAGCGACGATGGCGCCGACCAGCAGCGCGGCGATCTTGTACATCGGCCAGGGGACGCCGGCGATCAACACTTCGTCATGCACCGTCACACTTTCACGATAGCTCGTAAGCCAGGTTTCGGCCAACCGAAACCCCGAATCAGGCCGGACAGTTTCGCTAGCTTGCCTAAGCTGACCGCATGCCACTTTCCGCAGAGTATGAGCCCAGCGCGTCCGAGTGGGTCCGCGACCACGTCGACAAGATCGAGAACTCCGGCGGCGCCGACGCCGAACTCAACGGCAAGCCCGTGATTCTGCTGAACACGATCGGCGCGAAGAGCGGCAAGCTGCGCAAGACCCCGCTGATGCGGGTCGAGCACAACGGCGAATACGCCGTGGTGGCGTCCCTGGGCGGCGCGCCGAAGAACCCGGTCTGGTACTACAACGTCAAGGCCAATCCGCGCGTGGAGCTGCAGGATGGCGACACCATCGGCGACTACGACGCCCGCGAGGTTTTCGGCGACGAGAAAGCCGCCTGGTGGGACCGGGCGGTGCAGGCCTGGCCGGACTACGCCGACTACCAGAAGAAGACCGACCGGGAGATTCCGGTCTTCGTGCTCACGCCGGTCGGCTGAAATCGGTTTTGGCGGGGAAACCCGCAAGTGGCACCATGGATCGGTGTCCGCTGACGTGAGCCAGACCCCCCGTACGTCGCCGCCGGTGTCCGCGGCCGACATCGATGCGGCCGCTCAGCGAATTTCCGACGTGGTCACACGCACACCACTGCAGTACAGCGAGCGGCTCTCCGAAGCCGTGGGCGCGACGGTGTACCTCAAGCGTGAAGATCTCCAGGCGGTCCGGTCCTACAAGCTGCGCGGCGCCAACAACCTGCTGAGGCAGCTGACGGCGGACGAGATCGCCGCCGGGGTGGTGTGCTCGTCGGCGGGCAACCATGCGCAGGGTTTCGCCATGGCGTGCCGATCGATGGGCATTCGGGGCCGGGTGTATGTGCCCGCCAAGACGCCGAAGCAGAAGCGCGACCGCATCAGGTATCACGGCCGCGAGTTCATCGAGCTGATAGCGGTCGGCAAGACCTACGACGAGGCGGCCGCAGCGGCGCTCGACGATGTGGCGCGTACGGGTGCGACGTTGGTTCCGCCGTATGACGATCCCCGCACGATCGCCGGGCAGGGCACCATCGCGGTCGAACTGCTCGATCAACTCGACGGTGAGCCGGATCTGGTGATCGTCCCGGTCGGCGGCGGCGGCTGCATCTCGGGAATCACCACTTACATGGCCGAACGCACCACCGGCACAGCGATTCTCGGAGTCGAGCCCGCCGGAGCGGCGGCCATGATCGCCGCGCTGGCCGAGGGGCGGCCGGTCACCCTCGAGCACGTCGACCAGTTCGTCGACGGCGCCGCCGTCAACCGCGCGGGGGCGCTCACCTATGCGACGTTGGCCGCCGCGGGCGACATGGTGTCACTGACATCGGTGGACGAGGGCGCGGTGTGCACGGCCATGTTGGACCTGTACCAGAACGAGGGCATCATCGCCGAACCCGCCGGTGCGCTGTCTGTGGCGGCGCTGCTGGAAGCCGACATCACGCCGGGATCGACTGTGGTGTGCCTGATTTCGGGCGGCAACAACGATGTGTCGCGGTACGGGGAGATCCTCGAGCGGTCGCTGGTTCACCTCGGGCTCAAGCATTACTTCCTGGTCGACTTCCCGCAGGAGCCGGGCGCGCTGCGGCGCTTCCTCGACACCGTGCTCGGCCCGAACGACGACATCACCCTGTTCGAGTACGTCAAGCGCAACAACCGGGAAACGGGCGAGGCGCTCGTCGGCGTCGAACTCGGTTCGGCGGCCGACCTCGACGGACTGCTGGAGCGGATGAAAGCGTCCGACATCCATGTCGAGACCTTGGAGCCCGGCTCACCCGCCTACCGTTACCTGCTCTAGGCGGCCACCTCGTTCGCGCGGAAGATCGGTTGACACCGCGGCGCGGCGCGCGAGAATGCCCGGCGTTACGACGACGGCGGTGGCACTAGGTTCTGCTGTCGCCGACGCGCAGCACCGCGAACGAGTGCCCGCCGAGTCGCGCCCCGTCAGCATCGACATCCGGGTCGCCCCACGCCAGCAGCACCTCACCGCTGAGGGGCACCGTCACCGAGTCGGCGTTCAGGTTGCACGCGATGGCCAGCGATCCGCGGTACATGACAATCCAGCGCTGCGCCTCGTCGAAGTCGACCTTCATGTGGTCCAGCCACGGATCGGCCATGTCGGGTTCATCGCGACGCAGCGCCAGCAGGTCGTGGTAGATGCGGCGCAACCGGCCGTGGTCGCCGTCGTCGATCTCGTCCCAGTCGAGCTTCGAGCGCAGAAACGTCTCCGGATCCTGCGGATCGGGTATCTCGTCGGCATCCCAACCGTGTTCGGCGAATTCCCGCTTCCGGCCCTCGGCCGTCGCGCGCGCGAGATCGGGTTCGGGGTGCGAGCTGAAGAACTGGAAGGGACTCGACGAGCCCCACTCCTCACCCATGAAGAGCATTGCGGTGTAGGGCGAACCGAGTGCCAATGCGGCCTTCACCGCCTGCTGGCCGACCGTCAGGTTCTGTGACGGACGGTCTCCGACAGCCCGGTTGCCCACCTGATCGTGGGTGAGGGTGTACGCCAGAAGCCGGGTCGCGGGGATCGTTGCGGTGTCCAACGGCCTGCCGTGCCTGCGGTGCCGGAACGACGAGTAGGTCCCGGCGTGGAAATAGCCGTGCTTGAGCGTCTGCGCCAGCGTCTCGAGCGATCCGAAATCGCCGTAGTAGCCCTGGCGTTCGCCGGAAACCGCGGCGTGGATCGCGTGATGGATGTCGTCGTCCCACTGGGCGGTCATTCCGTATCCGCCGCGGTCGCGGGGAGTGATCAGACGCGGGTCGTTCTTGTCGCTTTCGGCGATCAGCGACAGCGGTCTGCCCAACTCGGCTGCCAGCGCGTCGGTTTCAGCGGACAACTCCTCGAGGATGTGCACCGCCGTGGTGTCGACCAGCGCGTGCACGGCGTCGAGACGCAGTCCGTCGGCGTGGAAGTCGCGCATCCATCGCAGCGCGCAGTCGATGATGTACCGGCGCACCTCGTCGGCGTCCGCGTCGGCGATGTTGATGGACTCGCCCCACGGGTTGCTGCCCGTCGACAGGTACGGCCCGAACTTGGGCAGGTAGTTGCCCGACGGCCCGAGGTGGTTGAACACCGCGTCGATCAGCACGCCGAGCCCCCGGCTGTGGCAGGCGTCGATCAGCCGCACCAGGCCGTCGGGTCCGCCGTAGGGTTCGTGAACGGCGTACCACAGCACGCCGTCGTAGCCCCAGCCGTGTGTTCCGCCGAACGCGTTGACGGGCATCAGTTCGACGAAGTCGACACCCAGATCAACCAGATAGTCGAGTCGCTCGATCGCCGAGTCGAACGTCCCGGCGGGGGTGAAGGTGCCGACATGCAGCTCGTAGATCGCCCCGCCCTCGATCGAGCGGCCTTTCCAGTCCGCGTCGGTCCAGTCGTCCGGCGTCGGCTGCCACAGCTGCGAGCGCTCGTGCACACCGTCCGGCTGTCGGGCGGACCGGGGGTCGGGCAGGACCTTCGGATCGTCGCCGAGCACGAATCCGTATCGGGCGTCGGGAGGCGCGTCCACGTCGGCACGCCACCACCCGTCGTCCGTACGTGTCATCGGGTGGAGTGTGCCGTCGACATCGAGCTGGACCTTTTCCGGCCGGGGCGCCCACACGGAGAACTCAGTCATGGATCCGCTCCAGCAGTGCAACAGGGAGGTCCGCGAACAGCTCGGCGGGGGCGACCTTGCCGCTGAATCGGCCGCCGCCCAACCGGTCCTGCCATGTGCCGTCGGGAAGCGTCAACGACGTGTCACCCCAACCCGTCTCGGCCAAGCGGGCGGAATGCCGGGTCACCGCTGTCACGACGTCGGATCCGCGGCCGAACGCCACCACATGCTCTGCGGCTGCGCCTTCGGCGAGCAGGGGGGTGTAGACACCGCCGACGAAAGCCTCGGGCTTGTCCCTGCGCAGCTGCAGTGCAGCCGTCACCACCCGGATCTTGTTGTCGCCCAGCGACGACAGCGCCTCCCGGCGCGCCGCGAAATCGACGGGTCGCCGGTTGTCCGGGTCGACGAGGCTGTCATCCCACAGTTCGGTGCCCTGGTACACGTCGGGAATGCCCGGTGCGGTCAGCTGGATCAGCTTCTGGCCGAGACTGTCGCCACGGGCGTGTTCGTCGAGGCTGGCCACCGTCGTCGTCAACTCCGTGGCGACGGGGCCGTCGATGATCTCGTCGATCCAGGCGTGCACCCTGTTCTCGAATTCGGTGTCCGGTTCGTTCCACGTCGTGTGCACGCCGGCTTCGCGGATCGCTTTCTCGGCGTAGGCATGCAGACGGCCGCGCAGGTCGTCGGTCACCGTGACGTCCGACGGCCAGACGCCGAACATGTTCTGTAACAGGAATTGTCCGGTCATCGCATCCGGTGACGGGACACGCTGCTCCCACGCGGTGACGAACCGCGCCCACAGCGAGGGCACCTGCGACAGGACACCGATCCGCGCCCGAACATCCTCACCGCGCTTGGTGTCGTGGGTGCTGAGCGCGGTCATCGCCTGCGGCCACAGGTCGCTGCGCACCCCCGCGCGGTAGTGGAACTCGGCCACGCTCACCCCGAATCGGTCGGGCTCGCCGCCCACTTCGTTCAGCGACACCAGACGCGGGTCGCGATAGAACAGGCAGTCCTCCATCGATTTCGCCGTCGCCGCGCCGCACAGCTGCTGCAACCGGACGCCCGACGCGCGGTCGCCGGACACCGCGGCGGAGACGATCGCCAGCGGTTCGGCGAGATCCGGTTGGGCAGCGACGGTCTCCTCGAGCGCGATCGCCAGCACCAACGAAAGGTTCAGGTAGTCGGAGCGGTACACGCCGACGTGGCTCAGCAGGGCAGCGATCGCATCGGGTAGCCGCGGGTGGTCGAAACCCGTTGTGGCAACGATGGTTCGGCACAGCCGCTTCAGCTCGCTACCCAAGGTTTCGGTGACCGCGCGCGCTTTCAGTGTTCGAGCCAGTTCGCCCATCTCGTCGTAGTGCGCCCCGGCCGAATCGACCAGTGCGGTCAGCGGTCCCGCACCTGCCGGATCGATGAACACGCCACCGATCTCTCGGAGAGCGTCGTATCCGGTGGTGCCTGCCACCGGGAGGCTCGGGTCGAGCGGTTCGTCGACGGCGAGGATCTTCTCGATGACGATCCACGCGTCCGGCCCCGTGATCTCGCGCAGCCAGGTCAGATATCCCGTCGGATCCGACAGACCGTCGGGATGGTCGATGCGGATGCCGTCGACCAGACCCTCGTCGAACCAACGCTTGACCTCGACGTGAGTGGCGTCGAAGACCGCGCGGTCCTCCTGCCGCAACCCCGCGAGCGAGGTGATCGAGAAGAATCGCCGGTAGCCGCAGACACCGTTGCGCCATCCGATCAGCTTGTAGTGCTGGCGATCATGCACCTCCCGGCCGGTGCCTGAACCCGTTCCCGGCGCAACCGGGTAGACGAGGTCGCCGAGTCGCAGCACGTCGCCGTCGACGACGAGATCGTCGACGTCGGAGTCAGAACCCAGCACCGGCAACACGATTCGTCCGTCGGCGAGATCCCAGTCGATGTCGAAATAACTCGAATAGGCGGAGTCGCGGCCGTGGGTCAGCACGTCCCACCACCACGTGTTCTCCTGGGGCTTCTCGACACCGACGTGGTTGGGCACGATGTCGACGATCAGGCCCATGCCGCGTGACCGTGCTGCCGCCGACAAGCTCGCGAGCCCCTCGGCACCACCCAGCTCGGCGGACACGGAGGTCGGGTCGGTCACGTCGTAGCCGTGGGTCGAGCCGGCCGCAGCGGTGAGGATCGGGGACAGGTAGAGGTGCGAGACACCGAGTTCGTCGAGGTATGGCAGCACAGCCTCGGCGTCGGCGAAGGTGAAGGCGTCGCCGCGCATCTGGAGTCGATAGGTCGACAGAACGGGAAACGGCATGTGTCAGGCTGTCTTACGCAGCACGAGAAGCGAACGCGGCTGCAGGGAGATCTTCTCGCCCGCCGCCACCACGACGTCGGTGTCGCCCGTGGGATCGGCGGTGTCGAGGTCCGCGGTCCATTCGTCGGCATAGTCGCCCTGCGGGGCGACGAAGTCCTGCTCGTGGTCATTGGCGTTGAAGCACAACAGGAACGAGTCGTCGATGACCCGTTCCCCGCGTTCGTTCGGGGCGGGGATGGCATCGCCGTTGAGGAACACCGCCACGCATTTGCCGAGGCCGGTGCCCCAGTCCTCCGGCGTCATCTCGGTGCCGGCAGGCGTCAGCCACGCGATGTCGCGTGCCTGATCTCCGCTGCGGATCGGTTTGCCTTCGAAGAAGCGCCTGCGACGGAACACCGGATGCGTCTTGCGCAACTCGGTGACCTTGCGGGTGAACGTGAACTGGTCGGCGTTGGTCTCACACATCGACCAGTCCATCCAGCTGACTTCGGAGTCCTGGCAGTAGCCGTTGTTGTTGCCCTTCTGGGTGCGCCCGATCTCGTCGCCGTGCGAGATCATCGGGGTGCCCTGCGACAACATCAGGGTGCCCATGATGTTGCGCATCTGCTTGCCCCGCAGCGCAGAGATCTCCGGGTCGTCGGTCGGGCCCTCGACGCCGCAGTTCCACGACCGGTTGTGGCTTTCGCCGTCGCGGTTGTCCTCGCCGTTGGCCTCGTTGTGCTTCTCGTTGTAGGACACCAGATCGTTCAACGTGAACCCGTCGTGGCAGGTCACGAAATTGATGCTGGCGCCAGGACGCCTGCCGGTGGCCTCGTAGAGGTCCGAGGATCCGGTCAGCCGAGAAGCGAATTCGCCGAGTGTTGCGGGCTCTCCCCGCCAGTAGTCACGCACAGTGTCGCGGTACTTCCCGTTCCACTCGGTCCACAAACCTGGAAAGTTGCCGACTTGGTAGCCGCCTTCTCCGACATCCCACGGTTCGGCGATCAACTTGACCTGACTGATCACCGGGTCCTGCTGCACCAGGTCGAAGAATGCGCTCAGCCGGTCCACTTCATAGAACTCGCGGGCGAGCGCGGCGGCCAGGTCGAAGCGGAAACCGTCGACGTGCATCTCGAGCACCCAGTACCGCAGCGAGTCCATGATCAGCTGCAGCGTGTGCGGGTGCCGGGGGTTGAGGCTGTTGCCGGTGCCCGTGAAGTCGCGGTAGAGCCGCTTGTCGTCGTCCATCAACCGGTAGTAGGCCGCATTGTCGATGCCCCGCAGGTTGATCGTCGGCCCCAGGTGGTTGCCCTCGGCGGTGTGGTTGTAGACGACGTCGAGGATGACCTCGATGCCTGCTTCGTGGAACGTCCGCACCATGGTCTTGAACTCGGCGACCGCGCCGCCCGCGTGCTTGTTCGCGGCGTACTCGTAGTGCGGTGCGAGGAACCCGAAGGTGTTGTAACCCCAGTAGTTTCGCAACCCGAGGTCGATCAGTCGATGGTCGTGCATGAACTGGTGCACCGGCATCAGTTCGATCGCGGTGACGTTCAGCGACTTGAGGTGGTCGATGATCACCGGATGCGCGAGCCCCGAGTAGGTTCCCCGCAACTCCTCGGGGATGCCCGGGTGCGCCCGTGTCATGCCCTTGACGTGCGCCTCGTAGATGACGGTCTCGTGGTAGGGCGTGCGCGGCGCGCGATCGGACGCCCAGTCGAAGTACGGGTTGATGACGACGCTGGTCATGGTGTGGCCGAGCGAGTCGATCCGCGGCGGG